>NZ_JAVRCI010000066.1:0-37564 GCF_034530835.1 Nostoc sp. DedQUE12b
TATTTGCCA
This sequence comes from Nostoc sp. DedQUE12b, assembly GCF_034530835.1. Classification (NCBI taxonomy): domain Bacteria; kingdom Bacillati; phylum Cyanobacteriota; class Cyanophyceae; order Nostocales; family Nostocaceae; genus Nostoc; species Nostoc sp. DedQUE12b. The sequence goes on from NZ_JAVRCI010000066.1 coordinate 10, forward strand.
CAAGGTTGCTAGGAAAAGATTCGCTCTTGGTGTTGTAAAGTGTCACCGCGTCATTAAAAGCTTGACGGGCAAAAGCAATCCGGTTTTCAGTGGAAGATAATTCTTCCATTACCTGAGTCATGGCGCGATCAGCTTTCAATTCTGGATAAGATTCTGAAAGTACCATTAACCGACTTAACGCACCTGTCAGTGCCCCTTCAGCATTGCCCAACTGTTGCATCGCTTGGGGATCTCCAGGATTTTGCGCGGCACGACTGCTAGCATTAATTGCAGAATTTCGGGCGGCAATAACTGCTTCTAAGGTTTCTCGCTCATGTTTCATGTATCCTTTGGCAGTTTCCACCAAATTAGGAATTAAATCATAGCGGCGCTGTAATTGAACATCAATTTGAGAATAAGCATTTTTGTAACGGTTGCGATACTTAACTAAATCGTTGTAGCTATTAATGATAATTACAGCAACAATGGCAACTAAAGCAACAGAAAATATTAAAAGCCCCATATTTTTAGATTATTTCCATCAAGTACTTACTTTTTTGCAAATTTACCAATCACGGTAATCCTTAATATCCAGCAAAATTTGTGTGGATATAAAGATGAGTCTACTTGTAGCAAGTTGGCTTCGTCGTCTGTAAAATTAGTTACGCAATTGCACTGAAGATAGATAGATTGTAAAATTTTTTAACACAACTACACATACACAGAGAACATAGAGGCAAAGAAATACAGAGACAAGAGAAATAACTTACAACAATTCCCAACTATTTCTATCTCTTTTTTCTGTGTACTCTGTGTCTCTGTCTGCGGTTGATTAAAAATTGTAGCCAGATATGTCACCTATGAATCTGCATAAATAGGGAATAACCACTGACAGCAAAAATAAAAAGGATGGCGGCAGGAAAAATTACTACATCCCTGACAATAAATAAAATCCAATCTTTTCTTAGTTCTTGTTTAAACTTGAGTTCTCGCAGTTTTCGCTCAAGTTCTAAGTCTTCTGGTGACTGCAAGTTGACAGGTGACAAACTTAGCGGATTATCGCCTTTGCTGGCAATTCTTTTTGATAAATCTGTTATATCTGTCATGCTGTTGAGATACTGATATTACTTAGTGTCTCATAAAAAAGAGCCAGAGAGTTCTAACTCTCTGGCTCAAAGCTGGAGACAAAAGAATCATCAAATAAAGGCTAAATTGGGTAAGAACCTAGATTCTTCCCAGGTTATGCAACCCTAAAATAGCGCCCACACCTAAGATATGGCCAAAGGCAGCACTTGCTAAAAACGCTGGTACACCAAAATTACCAAGGAAATTGGCTGAGGGTAGTTTTGGTTCTGCGTTGGGATACTTGATGCTAGATTTGCCAAAGGCAATGGCAATGATATTAGCAATAATCATAATCAGTCCAACTGTAGGACTCCATTGCAGAGGTGTGGTTGCAGCAGCGAGTAAGGTTGAAGTTAACACCTAGATTTGCTCCTGAAATTTATTAATGGTTGAAAACATAATCTGAAACTTTCCGAAGCAAATTCAAGAAATTACCCGATTTTGCATCAATATTTAACAGTTATTCTTACTACTTAATACAATACAAGTTCAACGCAGCGAGCTGATTGTGCTAGCTGTTTGTATTTCAATGTCTGAAACAAGCGAGTCATTAGTATTGATTTATACTTACAGTAGAGTTCAAGAGTAAAATACGCTTGATACCTGGGTAACAGACTTAACTTACGTACCTCCCGAACTTAAAATCTGCTGTAGATAAAAGTGATTCCGATAAAATTATTGTATCTATAGAAATCTGTGCAGGAGTTATGAACAAAATCATCCCTAACTTTTTGAAGGATACAGTTGAAGTTAGAAATTTAAGGAGCGGATTCACCTTTCGGTAGATTTAGACAGAATCATCAAAACTGTATATTTGGATGGGCTAACACATAATTTGGCGCAAAACCTCATGCTAAATCAGTAATTTCAAGAACGACAGATGAAATTTTGATTGAATTCTAGTTAATTTGTTCCTTAAGTTCCTCAAAAGCCATGACATCCCCTGAGCCTCAAACTGATTTTGGAGAAAAAGCTCCACAAACGTCATTTGAGCCACCTTCTGGAAAACGGCGGTGGCTTTGGTTGAGTTTAGCCGCACTCCTATTATTAGGGAGCGGAGCAACTCTATGGCGTTTACTCACTCCACAAAATTCAGCACCTTCAAATGTTAACGCTCAACCTCAAGGGGTAAGAGTCAAAATATCAACAGTACAAAGCGGCATAATTGAGGAAAGTTCAGATTTTATTGCTAGTCTAAAATCCCTGCGCTCAGTCACGCTTCAGCCGAGAATTCAGGGTCAAGTTACCCAGATACTTGTAAAATCAGGAGATCCAATCGTCGAAGGAGCGGCAATTCTCCAAGTAGATCCTACACCACAGGCAGCGATCGCTAGGAATAATCCTGTACCTCAAGCATTTTTAATGCAACTGGCAAATGCCCGTGCCACACTCAAATCTTTAGAAGCAGAACGACCATCCTACGTTGCGAATCTGCAATTGTACCAGCAGAACTACGATAAGTTTGTCAACCTAGCTGAACAAGGAGCCGTGTCTCGACAAACTAGCAATCAGTTTGCTAATCGGCTCGCCAATGCTAAGACTAGTCTCGATGCAATTGATTCCAGGATTCAAGCACAACGAGCCACCATCTTAGAGGCTGAAAAATCCTTGCAGCAATCTAATGTAAATACTCAAACACAACAGCCCCAATCTGACAAAATTACCGCTCCTTTTAGTGGCACAGTTGGCAATATCCCTGTGAAAGTCGGTGATTTAGTTAATACTTCTACACCATTAGTTAATATCACGCAAAATCGACCTTTAGAAGTGAATATCTCTGTGCCGCTACAGCAAGGGCCCCAATTGCGTAAGGGTATGCCAGTAGAAGTGATGAACACGCAAGGTCAAAAACTTGGTAGAAGTAGGATATTTTTTATTGCACCTAATGCCAGCAATGAAACACAAACAATATTGATTAAAGCACTTTTTGACAACACTAATGGTCAGCTACGTGCAGATCAATTGGTTAGGACTAGAGTGTTTTGGAATCAGCGCCCCGGAGTTTTAATTCCCACAACAGCAATGACTCGTGTAGGCGGGGACACTTTTGTTTATGTAGTTGAAACGGAGACATCTCCCCAAGGTGTATCCCAACAAGTAGCTCGACAAAGGCGAGTAAAGCTAGGCGAGATCAAAGGTAATAATTACCAAGTTATTGAAGGATTACAGCCAGAAGATAAAGTTATTATTTCAGGGTTGCTCAATCTCAGGGATGGTGTTGCGATCGTTCCAGAATTTTAATTAAGGGAAGTAGAGAGGCGATCGCTAAATTTAACCTTGGTACAGTGCCTTTAACAATAGATAATCATTTTAGTTAACCAAAATTAAACTCGATTAATCTATGGCATCTTTGACAGGGAAGGTTGCAATTATCACTGGTGCATCGCGGGGAATTGGACGAGCGATCGCACTCAAGTTAGCTGGGAACGGCGCATCTATTGTCGTCAACTATGCGGGGAATGCAGGCAAAGCACAAGAAGTTGTTGCAGAAATTGAAAAGTTGGGAGTAGAAGCGATCGCTATCCAAGCTGATATTAGCAAAGTACCCGACATCAAAAGGTTATTTGAACAAACACTTGAACGTTTCGGTAAAGTCGATATTTTGGTCAACAATGCCGGAATTGCCTTCTATAAACCAATTACTGAGGTGACAGAAGAAGATTTCGATGCGATTTTTGCCATTAATGTCAAAGGCACTTATTTTACTTGCCAACAAGCCACGCAACACATGTCAGAAGGAGGACGGATTATCAACTTTTCCTCATCAACTACGGCGATGATGCTGCCAACTTATAGTGCTTATGTAGGAACCAAGGGTGCTGTTGAACAAATCACGCGGGTACTAGCTAAAGAATTAGGTGCAAAAGCGATCGCAGTTAATGTTATTTCTCCTGGCCCCACGGATACAGAACTGTTTCGAGAAGGCAAAACACAAGAACAGATAGATCGTTTAGCCCAAATGGCGGCTTTTGGCAAACTGGGAGATGTGCAAGAAATCGCCGATGTAGTAGCGTTTCTTGCTAGCGATGAAGCTAGGTGGATCACTGGGCAAAATATTCGTGTCAACGGTGGAATCGCGTGAGGAAAAGCTCTCCTCTAAATCAAAAATATAATTTGTCAGTTGCACAATTTTTCGGTTTTATAATTGTCCAAGTAGGAGAACACAGCCGTGCTGGCTTCCGATTAAAACGGATTGCTAAATATGGGATGACAAAGTTTGTATAAAGCATTTATAACTTATACAAATAATGGCTGATTATCCGGTTGTAGAGTCTGTGCTTTTGCACTAAATATCACTTATCAGGCCTTAAAAAAATATGGATTTGTCCAACTTTACTACACTCCAAAACTTAGAAGCAGCCTTCGGTGGTGAATCGATGGCAAATCGTAAGTATCTGTTTTTTGCAGATGTAGCGCGTCAACTTGGGTTTACAGACTTAGCGAAACTTTTTAAAGAAACAGCAGATCAAGAAACTGAACACGCTTTTGCACATTTTAAGTTACTGCATCCAGAACTTGTGGTAGAAGATGCAGCGGCTTTAACTGATGAACAAAAGCGGGAAATTGTATCTCGCTGTTTATCTTTGGCAATTGAAGGCGAGACTTACGAATATACCACAATGTATCCAGAGTTTGCCGCAGATGCCCAACGCGATCGCGATAATCCCGCAGCTGAAGAATTTCTCAAACAAGTTCAAGAATCTACCGATCATGCCAACACATTTCGGGAAGCTGCACACCGTTTTGGCTTGTTAAAATTCATCGAAAATTATCACGCCGATCGCTACACTGAAGCTTTAGAAGTATTAAATGGTGGACAAAGAGCAACTAGAGTTGCTGGTGAAGATCCTAAAACTCGTAAATGGATTTGTAGACAATGCAGCATGATTTACGATCCCGTTGCTGGCGATCCTGATTCGGGAATTGCGCCTGGGACACCTTTTGAAGAAATTCCTGAAGACTGGGAATGTCCAATTTGCGGTGCTAGCAAAAAAACCTTTAAACCATTTGAAGAAAAAGTTGCAGCTTAAGACGACAATCAATTAGGCACTTTTTTAGCAACTAAACGCGAAGCGTCTCTTGAGACACTTCGCGTTCATCATTAGACTTCTTAGCATTTGTCGGGGTAAAGGGGAAGGTGGAACCCCTCTGGGGATAAGGGGCGGGGGAAAAGGGTAAAGAAACTCAAAATCCTTTCCCTTTAACCTTTTTCCTTTTCCCTAAGAGTGCAAAAATATATTTTTGCAAGAGGTCTATTATTTATACACAGGGTTTTATCATGCACTTACCAGAAGATAACAGCCAATCTGAACGACAGAAACCAGTTTATCTAGAGCTAAATTTTCAGATTATTTGTGCAGTTGTACTAATTGCTGTTATTGGAGTTTCTAGCGTGACTCCTGCTTTTCCTAAGTTAGCTAAAGATTTAAATATTAACCCGAAAAATTTGGGTTTGTTGATTACAGCATTTACATTCCCATCTCTGATTTTAGGGCCAATTATTGGTATTCTTGCCGATAGATTAGGCAGAAAGAGAATTATCGTTCCTTCACTATTTATATTTGGCATAGCTGGTACTGCTTGCGCTTTCGCCCGTGATTTTAATTTATTACTATGGTTGCGCTTGCTGCAAGGAATTGGTGCTGCTTCTTTGCTTTCTTTAAGTATCACCTTAATCAGCGATTTATACACAGGAAACAGACGGACTACGGCAATGGGTTACAATGCCAGTATCAGCAGTGTCGGCACATCAAGTTATCCAATAATCGGTGGTGCATTGGCTACAATGGGCTGGTATTATCCCTTTATGTTGCCGATATTAGCGATTCCTCTTGGGTTGTTGGTGTTGTTTGCACTTAAGAATCCCGAACCAAAAGGCGAGCGCAACCTCAAAGAGTATTTGAGCAATGCCATAAAAGTTCTGAAAAATCGTCAGCTATTTGGAATTTTTATTGCCAGTGCTGCTAACTTTGTATTTCTTTATGGTGCTTATGTCACATATTTACCACAACTGATTAATGATACCTTTAAAGCGCCACCCACAATTATTGGATTGCTCCTTTCTAGTGTTTCCGTGGCAATTACAATTACATCTTCCCAGTTAGGTAGATTAGCGAGAAGATTTCCCGCCACAACTTTAATTAGTGCATCTTATGTTTTCTATGCATTAGCAATGTTAATAGTTCCCTTTGTGTCAAATATCTGGTTACTATTAATTCCAAGTACAATTTTTGGGATTGGGCTTGGTATTGGTTTTCCTAGCAGCCAAACACTTTTAGCAGATTTAGCACCAAGAGAATATTTGGCGACGATTATATCGGTAAACGGGACATTCTATGGATTAGGACAAACATTAGGCCCGTTACTGATGGGTTATGCCTTTGGTTTTGGCGGAATTAGTAGTGTGTTTTATGCCGCAACTGGTTTTGCTGTTTTGATATTTTTTGTGTTTAGGTATTGCACTTGTAGGTAATTCGTAATTCGTTTAAGAAGTAAGAGTCTTTTCAATCCGACGATCGGGTATTAGCCAGATGACTGCGACTAAAGCGTATAATGCACAGGCAAACCATGAGTTCATTAAGGCAAGTGGAATTGCTACAGCATAGACAACTACTGATACTTTTCCTTTGAAATCTTCACCAACTGCGATCGCTAGAGTCGAATCCTTGCCGTGGTAAGAAATCAGGACGCGGGTAAGAATAAAGTAAGCGATCGCATTCAACAATAAGACCGTACCATAAAGGGCAACTGGTATGGGAGCAAAGTGATTCTCGCCCATCCAACCAGTGACGAAGGGGATGAGTGACAACCAAAACAGCAGATGCAAATTGGCCCAAAGGATACGCCCATTAACATGTCGGACTGCTTGTAGTAGGTGATGGTGATTGTTCCAGTAGATGCCGATATAAATAAAACTCAGTACATAGCTCATAAATACCGGGATTAGTGGACGTAGCGCAGCTAAATCGAACCCATGCGGTACTTTGATTTCCAGCACCATGATGGTGATAATGATGGCAATCACCCCATCGCTGAATGCTTCTAATCTCCCTTTTCCCATGTACGCATTCCTTTTCTATTTACTTGAGAGTTAAGTTGTGACACTCTGTACTTTATCGTACCAAGTAGCCGCCGTTGATGAAGATTCTCTGCGTTGGCGTAGCCCGCCAAGGGCATCGCAAAATCAAAATCTTTAATTCTCACTTGCCAATTTCCGCCGTAATTCCCGAATAGCAGCGCTAGTATTGCGCTCGTAGGCAATTTTTAGAGACTCTGTGACTACTTCTGACACATTGATGTTAGGGAAATAACGGCTATTGGTTTCAACAGTGTAGCGATCGCCCTGCAATCTGTAAATTACCAGCTGGTTTTTCTTAAACAACCAAACTTCTGGTACTCGATAAGGTAGGTAGTCATTGACATCGGTGTAGCTGGTGATGTCTATCTCCACCACTAAATCAGGTGATGGATCGATGCCCCAATTAATTCGATCTTTACCTGCAATTGCTTCCCAGTTTTCAATATAAAAACAGTAGTCTGGTTCTATACCACTTTCTTGTGCTAGTTCCATTGTGATTGGGGTAAATGCCTCGTATTCTCGTCCCAAACAATCGAGCAAAACTTTGACTACATCTGCAATTACACTTACTTTGCGCCCATGTTCTGGTAGCGGTGCCATCAAGAGAATTTCTCCATCTCGATATTTAATACGAGGCGAGGAGCGATCGCCTAGTTGTTCATTGAGTGCTTGATAATCTTGCCAGCTTCCAGGTAGACGTACTACCGCACCTGGAGGCAAATGGATTGTATCGGGTGTGACAACAGCAAACATACAACTGAACCTCCACCTCAACTGTAATGCTTTACAGCAGAATTCAGAATGGGCTACGCCTTGCTGCGCTAACAAAATTTAGGAGTAAAACACGCTTTATATCTGGATAACAGACTTAGCCTCACAACTTGAAATCTGCTGTAAATATTAATTGCTGCGGCTGAAAAATACAGCAGCCATAGCAATTAAACCTAAAAGTGCTAAAGGAACCCAGAGATTAGGGACATCTGACAAACTCATAAAGGACTTCCAAATAAGTATGATATATGAGGCAGATTGCAATAGACAGTTGCTACTTGATAAATCAACTTTTAAGTAAGCCTTCTTTTAACTTCTTCAGCTAAATTTTCTAGTAGTACTTCTACTTGCTCGCCTGTTTTCAAATCTTTGAGCGATGACTTTTGCGCTGCTGCTTCTTCAGAACCAATAATTACACAGAATTGAATTCCTTGTTTGTCTGCTAATTGAAATTGTTTACCCAAGGGACGCTTATCAAAGTTAGTTATGACATTAATTCCCGCCTGACGCAAATGTTGAGAAACTTTTAAATAAGTAGGCATTAAATCTTCTTGCATATTCACTACCATCACTTGGGCTGGTGTAGCAGCTAAAGTACTGAGAATCCCAGCTTTTAATAAACGACTAATTAAACGAGTTAAGCCAATAGAAATGCCTACACCAGGCATCTTTTCGCCCAAAAATACTCCGACTAATTCTTCATATCTCCCGCCAGAACAAATACTACCTAAAGCTTCATGTCCTAATAGAGTTGTTTCGTAAACTGTGCCAGTATAGTAATCAAGACCACGGGCAATGGATAAATCAATACAGAAACGGTTTTCGGCAACTCCGAGATTACGCACCCCAGTAATTACCGTTTCTAATTCGGTAACTCCTAAACTCAATTGCTCGGATTCTGGCAGATTTTGGGCGAGATGCTGGAGCTTATCTAAAACTTCATCAACGGAACCGTCAATTTTAATAAACTCAATAATTTTTTGTGATTGTTCGGCTGCAACTCCTTCTTTCTCTAAATCTTGTTTGACTTTACTCTCACCAATCTTTTCTAGAGTATCAACAATACCAATACAAGATTTTATTTGATTTTCGGCAATACCCAATGATTTAAAGAAACCAGTAAGAACTTTTCGGTTATTGATGCGAATCAGAAAATCACCAATATTAATTGCTTCAAATATCTCAGTGATAATTGCAGGCATCTGAGCATCATAGAGCAAGCTGAGTTCACGACGCGCAACTACATCAATATCACACTGACGGAACTGGCGAAAACGTCCATCTTTTGCTCGTTCTCCCCGAAAAACTATATCGGTTTGGTAGCGGGCAAAGGGAAAGGTTAATTCATTTAGGTGACGGGCAATATACGCCGCAAAAGGAACTGTTTGATCGAACTTTAAAGCTCTTGCTTCCGAACCTGTTTCGCCCGATCTATCTCTCTCGGCTTGTCGATTTGGTGGCAATATAGGCTCAATTCCATAAATGATATTATCGCCTTGATTCCCTTTAGCTTGCAGCACTTCTAAACGTTCTACAGCAGGTGTTTCGATCGGTGTAAATCCATAGCTTTCAAAAACTCTACGGATGATATCTAGCAAATATAATTCTAGACGCTTTTCGCTAGGAAGAAATTCTGGAAACCCGCTAGGGGTGGAAAAGTTTATTTTGTCACTTTTGGCCATGTGTGTACCTTACTGAGTTGAGATTGGAGATAAAAGCCTAACGACTGGAAGTCGTGGCTACACAAACAAAGTCGGCACAACGACCGACTCAGTGACCACCTGCGCGGACTGGAGAATAATAAGCGTTTATTTTTGAGGGGAGAAATGAAATTATAACTTGATGTGAAGCATAACGAATTCCGCTTTTTTTTCAAGCGATGCCTGCGGTGGTCACTGAGCGCAGCCGAAGTGCGGGCTACGCCTACGCATTTATCGTCGGCTTCTAATGCTCTTCTGTATCCACACCAATATCTTTCGTCAGTCCTGCCGCCTGCGATCGCTCGTTAGTTGACGGTTTTATTGTCCACGCCCTGGCTTACAATCTGCAAAACCCAACGCCTCTGTATCGAGAAAACTTGCGATCGCCATCTCAATAACTGCTTCGATTGGATATTCAATTTCAGTAGCACGAGCAATCAGAGCGGCGCGAATTCTTTCAGGTAAGCATCCTAAAATAACTTCGGCATCATTGGGGGAAAGTTGCTCTTGGGATTTTGCTTGCATCGCTTTACTACCCTTCGGTTGGAATTTGAACGTTGTAAGGAGGTTCGGTGGCTCTTAAAATAATGGCTTCTAGCTCCAATAGTAACTTAGGGTTTTCCCAATATGAAATGAATTGCACTGCGATTCGCACATCTTCATCGTTATACTTATCGAGCCACGCCCACAAAAAAGCTTTATGTCCACCACTAAAACGCCCCCGTAAGCTCTTGGTTTTACCGATGTACAGCAATCCGTCAGTCTTGTGCCTGATTGCATAGATGCCAGGACGAGCCGGAATGCTCCCAAACTCACGGGTCAAGGGTTGGCATTGTTCAAAGGGAATGAAGGCGATCGCATCCAGAATTCTCCGAGCTTGAGCTTGAAGTTCAGAATCATTTGTTGGCATGAAGACGAGAGGAGTGATTGCACAGAAATCATACTCTCACGAATTCAGTCATTTTCAAGCCCTTCCCAAAGTTGAGCCACCGGGATAGTTTGCCCAGTCATGTCTTCGTGCCAAGCTTGCCGGAAATCTTCTAAGACTTCTGCTTGAGATTGATCGTCGAGAACTTCCTCTTCTGGAATTAGAATAATAACTTCTACGCGGCTGTTTTTATCTGTTATGAGCGATGCTTGTCATCTCATATTCCCGGCTGTTTTTGCCATACTTCAATACCAGACCACTGACCAAGTAAACGAATGGACTCGTGTTCTGAACGAATGGACTCGTGTTCTGAACGAATGGCCTCGTATTCTGAACGAATGGCCTCGTGTTCTGAACCAATGGCCTCGTGTTCTGAACGAATGGCCTCGTGTTCTGAACCAATGGACTTGTGTTCTGAACGAATGGCCTCGTGTTCTGAACGAATGGCCTCGTGTTCTGAACCAAAACTATGAAAGTTCTTCCAGGTGCTTTGGTTATCGTAGACGAAACTGTGTCAGAAGCGATCGCCGTTGGTTAAGCAAATGAGTTACATAGTGATGATGGCATTGGTTACTCCCCATTCTCAAACCACCAGGGGTCACTCGTTGAGTTGGTTTTAATCAAAATAGCTTTTTTTCGCATGAACCGTTTTAGCGCTGCTGCACCCATGCGTGGCTGTCCCAAACCGGAGAATTTGAAGGCGTTTTTCTCTCCCTCATGCATGATGGCGGTGAGTCCAGCATCGTTGATACTAATAGCACCTGCATCTACCTGGTAAGCAACTTCTAAGGCTTCTGTTTCTGAGGCAAATACAGCAGCACTCAATCCATAGATTGAGTCATTGGCTAAAGAGACTGCTTCACCTACTGTAGAAAAAGGCATAACTGGCATAATCGGGCCAAAAGTCTCTTCGGTCATGACTTTCATGGAATGATTAACTTGGGTAAGCACTGTTGGACGACACCACCAACCCCCACCTAAATCCTCGATTACACCACCGCAGTGAATTACTGCTCCTTTTTCCACTGCATCTAGAAGATGATCGCTAATAACGGCTGCTTGTCTTTCGGCGATGATCGGGCCAATTTCTCCACTTTCGACTGTGGGATAGGCCAGCTCAAGGCGATGTGCTTTGGCTACTAGTTGATGGTAAAACTTTTCAAATATAGAGTCTGCAACATAAATTCGCTCAATTGAGAGGCATGACTGTCCGGTGTTGACGACGGAACTCCACAATATTGCTGAGGTTGCTAATTCTAAGTTGGCTGATTCTAAAACGATCGCAGGATCTTTTCCTCCTAATTCCAAAAAAGCTGGAATAAACTGTTTTGCAGCCGCCTGTGCAACTTTTCTCCCTGTGGCTACACTGCCTGTAAAGCATACTAAATCTACATTTTCAATTAAAGTAGATCCGGTTGCGCCTGCTCCTTCGACAAAAGTTAATACCTCGTGTAGTTTGGGAACGGTATTGAGTGCTGTAATCAGTGGTGCTACGAAGCGGGGAGTGATTTCACTGGGTTTGACAATGACAGCACAACCTGCCAACAATGCCGGAATGGTATCAACAGTAGACAGTGACAGCGGAAAATTCCACGGGCTAATTACCCCAACTAAGGGATAAGGAACGGATGTTTGTTGTAAGGCAATAAAGGGAATGGCTGTATTTTTTGCCGATTCTTGCAGCAATTCCGGTGCTAACCGACACCAGCGATCGATGCTGGAGAGGAAAGAATCAATTTCTAATATCGAGGTTGACAATCTTCCGGTATCATTTACCAAAGCTTCCGTGAGGCGATCGCGTCCAGATATGATCGCATCTTTCCACTGCTGTAAAGCTTCAATTCTCCCCTCTAAACCCAATTTCTGCCAGCGAACTTGTGCCCGGCGCGTCCGCTTACATTGCTGTACCACCAGCCTTGGAGGCGGCGGGATAATTACGTAATCAAATTTGCCAGTTCGGGGATTGCGGACTTCTATTGGTTTTGTCATTTGTCATTTGTCATTTGTCATTTGTCATTTGTTATTACTTGCTAATCCCCAATTCCCAATTTCCATTCCCAAATTTAAATTATCCGCAGTTTGGTTAAGCGCTCAATGGTGGTTTGCTGTGTTTGCAGGAAGTGTTTGCAGTTTACTTCTCTTTCCAGCATAGTATTAGCGGGGTAAAAGTGTGATTGGCGATCGCTTGTTTGGTTAATTGCATAACAGGTAACTTGCGATTCCAAAGCGCAGTACGATTCTAAATTAGTGGACATGGAAAATTGAGAGCCATAACAAATGACCAATGACCAATGACCAATGACAAATGACAAATGACTAATTTAGAGAATCCGATCGCCACCCCAGAGCGATCGCACAATTTTATCTGCCAACTCAGATCTAAGTATCTGTACGACAAATTTATTACCTGGATCGCGTTCAGCACCATTACGGCGCAGCGCTAAATCACGAGCAGCTAAAGCCTCCCGTGCATCTTCTGGCACAGGTTCAGCTGCATCTACCCAAGTTAACCAGCGATCGAGTGTTTCGTGTGCAAGTGTGCGAGTTAGCTCCAGAGTTTCAAAAGTAGGTGCGCCTGTGTAGCACAATTTAACAGGCGATTGAAATAATCGAAGATACAGACTTTTGCTGGTAAATACCTTGAGCCGCGCATCTTCCTGTAACTTTAAGAATGTTTGATTAACTGGCTCATAGTAGCGATCGAGATATGCCAAATCGGTTAAAAGCTCAGTTCTGGCAATGTAATCTATATAAAATAAAATATTTCCATTTGGAAGTGTGCCAAACTCAAAGGCCAAATGAGGAACTTGGATATGGGACTTCAACCAAGTAGTGAGACGCATAGTGCTAAAGTTTGATTTTTCCGGGTTTCCCAACCACGAATGCACTAGCCAGTCAATTTCTTCCCCAGAAAAAGCAGTCAGCGAACCTTTCATGTTGCCATCGAGACTGCTGTATTGCTGTAAATTTTCTACAGAAGGGTCTGGATGTAACTGAAAACGAGCTTCTAGTTTTTGGTAAAGTTCGTTTGTCAAACCCCACAACTGTTCAAATAAGGTTGTACTGCCTACATTAGGTTGCTGCTCAAGCACTGTTTGTATGTACCCTTTTGAGATAACGAATACAAACAAAGTATAATGTCAAAACAAAACACAAGCATCTAGTTTCTGTCAGAGTTTTTCTGAGGTTAACTTACCGAAAACTTGGGTCTAAAGCCTCAATTGAGTAGCGGATCTGAATCCCTCAGTCATTGATTCTGAGCGGAGGCAAAGCGTCTTTGGCTTTGCTGCTGAATTCTGAATTCTTTTTCAATTATTGTTTGCTTCTGCCGTCTTTGTATAAACTTAATTTAAATAAAGAACTCCAGGTAGAAGAGAGAATGTCAAATTTCCCTGATCGCACAGAGTCAAACACCGATAAAGTCTTACTCATCGGAGTTACTGGCGGCACAGGTGGAAATGTCGTCAAGGGATTTCTCGAACAGGGAGTTACCAACCTGCGAGTCATTACTAGAGAAATTAACCTTAATCGTCCAACTCTTGCAAAGCTCAACGATGCCAAAGTTGAACTGGTAAAAGCTAACCTCGACGATGAAACTTCCCTCATAGCAGCATTTGCAGGAATTTCGGCTGTTTACTGCCATGCTACTTCTGCTGACTCTCCTAAAATTGACCCCCTAGAGGTGGAGAGGGCAAAGCGAGTTGCAGAAGTTGCAAAACAAGCTCACATCAAACACTTTGTCTACAATTCCGCAGGTGGGGCAGACAGGAATTCAGGAATCCCCCGCATTGAGCAAAAGTACCAAGTAGAGAAAATTATCAAAGCAGGTGGCTTACCGACTACCATGTTGCGAGCTTGCTTGTTTATGGAGGAGTTTTGGAAGAAGTACACGCGACCTTCCATCCTTAAAGGTAGTTTCCCATTTTCCATTCAGCCATACAAGCCCCTTCATCTAATTACAACCAAGGACATGGGCCGCGTTGCTGCCTACGTAATTAAACATCCCACTAAGTATATTGGTCAAGAAATTGAGTTAGCTGGCGATATGTTGACTCCTCTTCAGATGGCAGAGGCATTTTCCCAAGCGCAGGGGATAAAAGTTATCCATAAAGAGACACCCGCCTGGATTTTCTTACTCCTGCTGCAAAAGGAACTATTCGATTTGATTCAGTGGTATCGCAAACAAGGTTATCAAGCCGATGTCCAGTGTTTACGAGAACAGGAATTTCCTGGACTTCTGACCACATTTAGGGAATTTCTGGCAGAAACCAACTGGGCAAACGCGGAACTCACCTACGAGAGTCTGCGATTGGACTAGTACACTGTGGCAAAAATTTGCCTTAAGAGTGAAGCTTGGAGTTCACAAGGGGAAGTTTTCAACTTTTTGCTTAGATGTTGTAGTATTAATAGAAAATCCTCGACGCGTAGGTTTAATATTAGCTAACTCCACCTGAAAAGTTACTTTGTCGCTCATTTCCCCGCTTCTCGCTTCTAAAGTCCACTTACCAGGACGTAAATTCCAAAATAAAGAATTAGCTGAGTTTGTATCTAACTTTTCGCCGTTTAACCACCACTCCACTGGTGCAGATTTATTTCCCGCTAGCTTAAATTCGAGTTTTTGCTGCGTTTCTTCACCAGGATAAACTAAAAATAAATCGCCATGATGCGGAGATAAAATTCTCAAACTGGCAGAAGTAAAATTTGATTGCTGTTGTTTTGCTAACCATTCATCATACTCTGGTGGCAAATTGAATTGATTCTCACGTTCGTAATTACTTTTATCTTCAGGATAGAAATATTCCTGCACCACTGAGGTACAATCTGGGGTGGGCCGTAATCCAGAAATTGCACAAACAGGTAATTGCACTAAACCTTCTGGAGATGGAAAAGCTGCTGGTTCTTGATGTTCGTGCAGATGTAACATAATTCGATTCCATAAGGGTGCTGCGCCTGTCACACCTGAAACCTGTCGCATCGGCTCACCGTTGAAATTGCCTACCCAAGTAGCGACGGTGTAATCTGTAGTGAAGCCAACTGTCCAAGTATCACGAAAATTGGAAGAAGTGCCAGTTTTAACAGCAGCAGGAAAGGGTAAATTTAACACCGAGTCTACACCAAATGCTGTTGCACGAGCATAGCTGTCACTGAGTATATTGGTGATTAATTGCCATATTGTCGGATTTTGGACTTCGACTTCGCTCAGTCGAACGATTTGAGATTTGGGATAGCGTAGCGTTAGCGAGTCTGCGTTCGCGTAGCGTCTCGTAGAGAGCGTCTTTTGAATTGGGGAATTGGAAAATGTGCTGACTATTGGGGTAGCATCTCCTTGTCGTGCTATGGTCAGGTAAGCACGGGCTAATTCCCAGAGGCTCACTTCGCCACTACCTAGAGTCAAACCCAAACCATAATGTTCAGGAGTTTGATTGAGGTGTTCAAATCCCAGTTGATGCAGCCGTTCTAAGAAAGTTTCCACACCAACTTTTTCTAACACCTTTATTGCAGGTACATTTAAAGAATTTGCTAAAGCGATTCGCACCCGCACAGGGCCAAGAAATCTTTCGCTGTAATCTGTGGGGCTGTAAAGTTTCGCGCCGGGAATTGCATAATGGGCGGGTACATCTGCCAAAATGGTATTTGGGCGAATTAAACCTTTTTCTAAAGCTAGTTCATAGACAAAAGGCTTGAGGGTAGATCCTGGTTGACGTAGTGCTTGCACTCCATCATTGCGTCCCAGTTTAACTTCATTAAAGTAATCAGGTGAACCGACATAAGCCAAAACTTCACCAGTGTGGTTATCAATCACCAACGCGGCTGCATCATGGACGTTGTTAGCGGCTAGGGAAGAAATTACCTGCTGTACTTGTGCTTCTACAAACTGCTGCAAAGGGCGATTGATAGTCGTGCTGATGGGGGAGTTTTGTTCTGTTTGCGTTTTATCAAACTGATTGGCTAACCAAAATAAAAAGTGTGGTGCAGCGATAATTCCCCCTTGGCGAGATTGAAACACAACCTTTTCGGTATGTGTTCGGGTTGCGTTCGTCGCAGACGTTGGCGCAGCCATCGCACCACTAATATACTTTTCCTGTACCATCCGATTAAGAACGTATTTTTGTCGCTGCTTCAGCCGTTCCCAATGTTCATAAGGATTAAAGTATGTGGGATTATTGGGAATAGCAGCTAACAAACTAGCTTGAGCAAGATTCAACTCACTAGCTGGAATGGAAAAATAAGTCTGTGCGGCTGCTTCCACACCATATATATTCCCGCCCATTGGTAGCCGATTGATGTATGCAGCCAGAATTTCATCTTTGTTCATCCCTGCTACTAACCGCCAAGATAGCCAAATCTCTTGCATTTTACCTGACAGAGTACGCGGGACTGGTTGTAACATCCGCGCCAACTGCATAGTAATTGTGGAAGCCCCGGAAACAATTCGTTTCGCGTGGATGGCTTCTTTGCTGGCGCGGATAATAGCTTTCATATCCAACGCCCCATGATGGTAAAAGCTGCCATCTTCGGCGGCTAAAATAGCGTGGATAAACTGGGGCGAAACCTGATTTAGTGGTACTACTGATGTATGCTCTTGGTCACGGGTGAGCAATGTTCCTAATGGTAAACCATTGCGATCGCTAAATTGCATTGCCAACTGATGTTGGGCAATATCTGCGGCCCGAACGGGCGCAAAATAAGGCAGTAGGCGTACCACGAGACAGATTAGCAGCACAGCTAGGATAACTTTACTAGTGGGCTTAAGTTTGAGTAGCGATCGTGATATTACTTTCATCAGGGAATCCCCTGTCCAAGAAAACCTACCTTAATCTTGACGCAGCGATTACATCAACATCAGTAAATATTTCAAATCTTTAATAATTAATTTTTACTAACTCAGCAGATGTAAATTAATGTTTGCGAAATTTAAATACTTCTTTATAGTTAAGAATTGTAGTCATTTTTGGAACAATAACACTAGATTAGTTATCTATGTAAATAAACAGACGTTACATCCGCAGCTTGTGTAAAAATAACTAGTTATCTTGCGTCCTTTATGAATGTTGGCATTTCCTGCTCCATCAGGTAATGCAAGTTTTTATTTGCTATAGTGTGTAAATTTTTTATTTTTAATTACTAGAAAAATGATTATCAGAGTTTTACTGCGTTTCCAGCATAGAATAACCTATCGCGTTCTTAGGGTTATTAGCAGTTCCTTAAAAAAAATTGGGCGTTCTTCAAGTCGGAAGAGAACAATACAGTTTATCCTTCTCTTTACATTTATATTAGGGATGGCAGGGTGTAATTTTTTTGGTATCAACTCAAGTAAAGAACAACTCCCAGCAGTATCCGCACTCACCTCGCCTAAACTACCAGACTGGATTGAACAAATTAGTCCCATTGGGGATGCAAAATCTCTTAACCAAATCCGCATCCGTTTTAAAGAAGCTTTAATTCCAGTTGAAAGTCTCGACAATCCAGAACAACAGAAAATATTAGAAAAATTTGCCCTTTGGCCACCTTTACCCGGTCAATTTCGCTTTTTAACACCGCGCATGGTGGGTTTTCAAGCCGAGAAAGCATTGCCAATAGCGACAAGATTTCAAGTTACCCTCAAAACAGGTTTAGCTGATTTAAAAAATCATCGCTTAGACAAAGATTTACCTTGGACTTTTAATACCGAATCTATCAACCTGACTAATTTACCCGGTGTAAATCCCATTGAAAAGGCTGATATCGAACCAGTTGATTTACAACAAAAGTTACAGTTTACTTCCAACGTCGAATTGGATTTAGCTTCTGTACAAGAACATTTACAATTAGTTGCCGAAGGTAAAAATAAAGGTATAGGTTTTAAAGTTGAGTTAAACAAAGAAGAAAAACCATTAAAAAATGAAGAAGTTCCTTTAGAAAAATTTGACCCTTCAGCACGCAATTGGATTTATAACCTCATTCCACAACAAAATCTGGAAAAAGCAACCAGTTATCGCTTAGTATTTTCTCCAGGAATACGTCCTGCTTATGGCAATCTAGCTACAGAAAAAGAATTTGCTAGTAAATTAGCAACTTATTCGCCTTTGGCTTTTCAGAAAATTAACTTTTACGGACAGCCAGATTCAGGGGGAACTTTTGGAAGATTTATTAAAGGCAGTCCGCAGCTAGAATTTAATAATGTATTATTGCCAGATTCAGCTAAAGAAAACATTTCCATTAATCCAGCACCAAAAGAGATTTCGAGAATTCTGCAAGTTAATGATGAAGATAGAATTGTCGGCATCAATCCTTATGCGCTAGAACCCGCCAAGACTTATACAATTACTATCGGCGAAAATCTCAAAGATAAGTTTGGGCAGACTTTAGGTAAACCTGTCACACTTAAATATGACACTGGAGATTTAGCCGGGGATATCTGGGTACCATCAGATTTGAATATTTTCCCCACAAGTAAAGACTTGCAGCTAAATATTACTACGGGAAATCTGCCAGAATCTAAATATAAAGCCGCTTATCGAGTAGTTCAACCAACAGATTTAGTTTATTTTGATAATAGTAGTGAGTTATTACCACAACCTACTGAATGGCAAAGCTTTAAGGTATCTGGTAAGAAAAATCAATCAGTTGATATTGCTGTTCCTCTGCGGGAAAAAATAAATTCTACTACGGGAATGTTAGCTTATGGAGTGCAAGCCCGCACTAATAAATATCAGGACAATGGTAAAGAACTGTGGCGCGAACCTACGACTTATGGCATGGTTGAATTGACGAATTTGGGCATATTTACTCAGTGGTTTCCTGAGTCAGGGTTAATTCGTGTCAATCATCTTACAGATGGTTCACCAGTTCAAGCGGCTGCTGTTGAAATTTATCAATCAAAATTACAAGCAAAATCTCGTCCAGAACCAGTACCTTGTGCAATAGGTAAAACTGATGACAATGGAATGTTTAGAATTGCTCGTGAAGGATTACAACAATGTTATTCTGGGAATGAAAGCTCTAGCAAATCACCACAATTATTAGTAATTGCTCGTGAGAATCAAGATTGGGCATTCACTAGAACTGAAGAATATAGCGGTGTTTATGGCTATGGTATTGATGCGGGTTGGCAAGATAAAAAGCCACAATCGCGCGGGATAATTTTCTCGGATAGACAATTATATCAACCAGGAGAAAAAGCTTGGTTAACTGGTTTTGCGGACTATTTACAAAATGGTGTAATTCAGCAAGATAAAAATGCTGCTTACCAATTAACTTTGGTAAATCCTGATGGGCAAAAAACCAGCTTAGGTACGCAAACCACAAATGAATTTGGCAGTTTCTCTCTGGAACTGCCAATCAAAACTACTCAGCGCTTAGGCTACTATACAATCCAGGCGAAAGGTAAAAATGGACAAGAAATTTCTGGAGAATTTCGGGTAGCTGAGTTTAAACCACCCAACTTTAAAGTCGAACTTAACTTAGATAAAGAATTTGCATATATTGACGAGAAAATTAATATTAATGCTATAAGCAATTATTTGTTTGGCGCGCCTGTAGAAGGGGGAGAAGCAAAATATTTTATCACTCGCCAGCAGACTGATTTTGTGCCTAAAGGTTGGGAAGGATTTACTTTTGGTAGGCAATGGTTATGGCCGGAGGAAACCCCTACTACATCTAGTGATGTATTGCAAACTAATTCCCAATTAGATGCTAATGGTAAAAGTAGTCAAACTGTAAATGTGGCTAATGATTTACCATATCCGATGACTTACCAAGTAGATGTGCAAGTTGCAGATGTTTCTAATCTGTCGGTAGCGAATTCCAAAACATTTACAGCCTTACCGAGTAATCGCCTCATTGGACTAAAAAGTAATTTCATCGCTGATGCTGGTAAGCCTTTCCCCATTGAAGTGATTGTTACTGACCCGACGGGAAAACCAATCACAGGTCAAAGAGTGCGTCTGGAATTACAACAGATTAAATACAGCAGCATCACGCAGTTAGTGGAAGGTAGCCGAACTCCAAAAAATCAAGTTGAATATAAAACAGTAGGACAAACAGAAATTACATCTGCAAGTAATCCACAATCGGTAAATTTAACAGCCCCGGAATCTGCTTCATATCGGATTAGAGTTAATTTTAGCGATGCTAAAGGTGAATTAAGTGCCACTGATTTACAAATTTGGGCAACTGGAGAAAATCCGGTATTTTGGGGTTCTAGAGAAGAAGATGTCTTAGAAGTTAAATTAGATAAAAAAGAGTTTAAACCTGGTGAAACTGCTACTGCCCTAATTCAATCTCCTTATGCAGATGCAGAATTGTACTTTGCTGTGATTAAAGATAAACCCCTTTATCAGCAGATTATCAAAGTTCAGGGAGGCGCACCACAAATTCAGTTTCAAGTTACGCCAGAAATGTTACCAAATGCAGCCATTGAAGCTGTGTTAGTAAGACAAGGAAAACCCATAAACCAAGTGGAAGCGGGAAGTTTAGATAACTTGGTGAAGATTGGTTTTACACCTTTTAAAGTTAATTTAGAAGATAAGTATTTAAAACTGCAAGTTAAGCCAGTGCAAGCATCATTAGAACCTGGTGCAGAAGAAACGGTACAGCTAGAATTGAAGGATAATCAAGGAAACCCCACCAAAGGACAGTTTACAGTCATGGTGGTAAACGAGGCGGTGTTACAACTTTCTGGTTATCGTCCGCCAGATTTGGTAAATACAGTTTATGCAGAACAGCCAATTTCTACGCGCTTTAGCGATAATCGACCAGATGTCATATTACAAGCACAAGATGTAGCTAAACCCAAAGGTTGGGGTTATGGCGGTGGTTTCTCAACTGGTGCAGCAAATACTCGCACTCGCACCGATTTTCAAGCCTTAGCTTACTACAACGGTTCTGTCCTTAGCGATGCAAATGGGAATGCACAGATAACCTTTAAACTACCGGATGACTTAACTACATGGCGAGTGATGGCTGTCGCCACCGATGGCAATCTGCGTTTCGGGAATGGGGAGGCGACGTTTATCAGCACCAAGCCACTGCTAACTAATGCCATCTTGCCACAGTTTGCCCGTCCAGGCGATCGCATCCTTGCTGGTTTATCTGTCACAAACAACACCGGAAATACAGGAAATCTCTCAATTAATGGCGAACTTAACGGTAATGTGAAGTTTGCTGACAAAAATCCCACAACTACAGCTTTGCAAACCAAAGCTGAATCTGCAACTCGTGCTTATCGCTTTCCAATGGTGGCTGATAGTGTGGGAACTGGTAAAGTTCGCTTTACGACTCAGCTAAATGGTACAGCCGCAGATGCTTTTGAAGTACCTTTGGAAATTAAGCCAATTGAAATTACAGAACAAGTTGTTGAATCTGGTGTCACTGAAAAACAGGTAAAAATTCCCCTGAATGTTGATAAAAATACCTTCCCTGATGCGGGAGGTTTAGATATTCAGTTGGCGAGTACTTTGATTCCAGAAATTAAAGCACCAGCAAAACAGGCTGTAGAAGATGATGATTTACCATTTACAGAACCGGCGGCGAGTCAGTTAATAATTGCGGCAAATCTGCAAACTCTCGCCCAAAAATATGGCCAAAACTTTGCAGAATTTAATCCTAGTCAACAAGCTAATCAAGCAATTGAAAAACTACAAAAACTCCAAATAGCCGATGGTGGCTTTGCTACTTTCCCTGGACAAGAAAAATCTGACCCTTGGGTTTCTTCCTATACGGGTGAATCTTTGGCTAAAGCCAGTCAGGTGTTCCCTAATTTAGTCGATTCTGCAATGGTGTCTCGCCTGAAAGCTTATTTACAAAAAGTTCTAGCAAACCCCGGAGGATACGACTTTTGCAAACAACTACTCTGTAAAAGGCAACTGCAACTTAATGTTTTAATCTCTTTAGCAGAATTGGGAGACAAACGCAATACTTTCCTCGCAGATATTTATGAACAGCGCAATAGCTTTGATGTAGCAACTCAAATTAAACTAGCGCGATACTTATCTCAATTCCCAGAATGGCGAGATGAATCTCAGCAATTAGTGAACAAACTGCAACAGAATATCTATGAAACTGGTCGCACAGCAGTTGTAAGTTTACCAATTAGTTGGGGATGGATGAGTTCATCTACCACAACGCAAGCGCAAGCTTTACGATTATTTATTGCCAAACAAAGTAAACCCGAAGTTATAAATAAGTTATTCCAAAGTCTTCTGGCATTGCGACGAGATGGCACATGGCAAACTAACTATAATAATGCCCAAGCCTTAACAGCTTTGGTAGAATATAGCCAACTGCAACCCACGCCACCTAATTTTGTTGCCACAGTGGAATTAGCTGGTAATAAGTTAGGAGAAAATCGTTTTGAAGGTTACAAAAATCCTAGCTTACAACTAATTCTGCCGATGAATCTATTACCTCGTGGGCGTCAAGATTTAACGCTGCAAAAATCAGGTAATGGCACTTTGCACTATCTGGTTGCTTACAATTATCGCTTGCAAGGAAATCAACCAGGCAGATTTAACGGACTACGCATAACACGAGAAATTAGTCAAGTGAATAAAGAGAAAGTTTTACAAAAAACAGGTCTTTATGCTTTCGATAAACCCTTGACTTTAGCCTCTGGACAGGTGTTTGATATTGGTTTAGAAATCATCGCCGATCATCCAGTGGATCATCTGGTGATAAAAGATCCCCTACCATCAGGTTTTGAGGCGGTGGATGCGAGTTTTCAAACTGCTACCGCTGCATTACAAGCAAAAGCCGATAGCTGGGAACTTGGTTTTAAGAATGTGTACCGCGATCGCATTATCGCCTATGCCGACCACCTGGAACCAGGAGTTTATAGCTTGCATTACTTAGTCCGTTCTGTGACACCTGGGACATTTTCTTGGCCTGGTGCAGAAGTTCACTTGCAATATGCGCCAGAAGAATTTGGGCGTACTGCTGAGTCGACATTAATACTAGAGGACGGGAAGTAACTATTTATGCCATCTTTGGCTACAACAAATCTAAAAAAAATCTTTCCAAGTCTATACGGGCCTGCTTTAAAATCTTAGCTAGGGTGAAACGCTTAACTGGGCGGTGAGCTGGAACAGTTAATTTAAGACTTCATCCGGTATGCTTTTTTCCAATCCAATGTGACTACCTAGCTGGCGTACAACTAGGGTGTTGACTTTGATGAGATTTACCCATTTTTTATTCATACAGTTTTGGTGTCATCATCGGTGAACTAAATTAAATGAGTAATGAGTAATAAAGTTACTTTTTTATTTTCAATGATTTATGGCGATCGCACTACCACTACTGAGAGAAGAGTAGGCGATAGACTCGCTGCTGGAATTCAGTTGTCATTACCTCTAGGTATCTAAATACTGGTAGGCATCACCATATATCTGCATTTATTGTAAAAGCGATCGCATTATCGCCTACGCCGACCACTTCAAACCAGGAGTTTATACCCTCTATTACTTAGCCTGTTCTGTAACTCCTGGTACATTTTCTCGGCCTGGTGCCCAAGTTCACTTGCAATATATGTCAGAAAAATTTGGGCGTACTGCTGAGTTTATATCAACACTTCAGGATAGGAAGTAATTATTGATACTATCTTTATCTACAACAAGTCTAAAAATCTTTCCAAGTATATACTCAAATTTTAACGCCTAACTAGTTGATTTGGTTTTTCTGAGCGCAGGAAACGCTCATCTAAGACTATTTCTTAACAAGCATACTTAAGTAAAGGCTACGTTTATTACATAGATATGTTGAAGTTAAAGTAAAAACAATAACAGTAAATTAGCTGGTTACAATTTAGCGTTAGCCTCAATAGGATATGACACAATACAACTAAAACCCTGATGTAGAGGCGAGATTTATAGCACTTCCGGCAGCTTTGAGGATGTACCTCATAGCTAAAAGCTATGCTAGGAAAGGGGCAAGGAGAAAAACTGTATTGCATAATAGCAGAAAGTGCTATATCCTGTCTTCAAAGGCCAATTATCTACACACTCTTAACTAAACCTGCAATATCACAAATTAGACATTATTTGCTATTCAAATAGTGGGCTTTGAGCTAATGACTATCAAAAAAATTTGGGAATTGAACAACCAAAGCTTGGGCAGATTGCCTTCTCACAATAAAGTCGGAAACTTACTTCTGCTTGAATATTAAACATTGAAAATCAACACAATTAAAAATGCAACAAGTACTAGCATTGATCGAACAAAAAAAAACAAGAATTTGCTCAATTGCCTTTGTTTAATTTTATGCAAGATAAAAGTATAAATCCCAGACAAAGGCTAGCTTGGGCACCATGTGCTGCTCATTTTATTATGAATTTTGGTGAACTGAATAAGTATTTTTTGCGAGTAGAACCAACAACCGATCCAATTCAGACATTAATTAACAAACATACTTATGAAGATGATCATCATTGGCTGTGGTTTCTGGAAGATTTGAAGAACCTAGAATTTGACAAAACCTTGCAATTTAGTGATGCATTAAAATTTCTTTGGAGTGAAGAAACTCAGAATGCTCGCTGGTTGAGTTATCAACTCTATCGATATACTTTGCAAGCTACTCCTATTCAAAAAATAATAGTTATTGAAGTTACCGAAGCAACGGGCAATATAATGTTTTCTGTAGCAGCAGAGATTGGCCAAGAAATTAAAGCAATTACCCAAAAACCATGCCGATATTTTGCAGATTTCCATTTGGATGTTGAAACTGGTCACATGACAGGTTCATCTGGAATAGATCGATGGTTACAAGATATTCAACTATCAGAAGCATCCCAACAAGAAGCTTTTGAACTGGTTGAAAACTTATTTACAGTTTTCACTCAATTTACAAATGGTCTTTTAGTATATGCCAAAAACCATGAAATTGAGCAACTATTGAAAGCTGCATAAATTAACGAGCAAACTGGAAGGAGAAGTTTTACTATGTCACAGCATGTACAAAATGTTGTAATTGTCGGTGGTGGTTCAGCGGGTTGGATGACGGCAGCTTATTTGAGCAAAGCCTTGAAAAAAAATGTTCAGATTACCTTGGTAGAGTCTTCTAATATTACCAAGGTTGGAGTTGGCGAAGCAACTTTTAGTAGCATCAAGTCATTTTTTGATTTTCTGGGATTACAAGAGTATGAATGGATGCCAAAATGCAATGCTACTTATAAGATGGGGATTAAATTTGTTAATTGGAATTCCGATCGAAGACACTTTTACCACCCTTTTGAAAGATTTGATTTTATTGATGGGTTCAGTATCTCTGAATGGTGGTTGAAACTTAAGAGTTCCAATGAGCCATTTGATTACTCCTGCTTCATGGCACCGACGCTGTGCGATCATCAAAGGTCTCCGAGATATCTTAACGGCAAAATCTTTGATGATAGAGTAGAACATTTATTCTCAGAGAAACATTTTTCTGAAAAAAATCTTATAACACTTGCTGATGCTGAAGGTCAGTATCCTTACGCCTACCATTTTGATGCAAATCTAATTGCTAGATTCTTAAAAGACTATTCAATACAGAGGGGCGTGAAACAAATTGTTGATGATGTGGTAGATGTAAATTTAACTGAGGATGGAAGCATAGACAGTCTCAACACTAACGAGCATGGCATTATCAGTGGAGACCTTTTCATTGACTGTACTGGTTTCCGTGGTCTTTTGATTAACAAAGCTCTTGGTGAGCCATTCATTTCTTATTCAGAGTCGCTACTGTGCGATCGCGCGATCGCCATACAGATACCAAGCGATATTCAAAAAAATGGCATCAACCCTTACACAACTGCAACTGCTCTCTCATCAGGTTGGGTCTGGAATATACCTTTGTATGGTAGAGATGGTACAGGTTATGTTTATTCCAGCGCCTTCATCTCTGCGGAGGAAGCAGAACAAGAATTTCGCCAGCATTTAGGAAATGTCGCTGATAATTGCAAAGCCTCTCATATCCAGATGAGGATTGGACGTAACAGAAACTCATGGGTGAAAAACTGTGTAGCAATAGGGCTTTCCAGTGGCTTTGTTGAACCATTGGAATCTACTGGGATATTTTTTATTCAGCATGGAATCGAAGAGCTAGTCAATCACTTTCCAGGCAAGTCGTTCAATGAAGAGTTGATCCGCAACTATAATAGAGCGATCGCTAACTGTCTAGATGGTGTTCGGGACTTTTTGGTACTCCATTACCGTGCCAGCGATCGAGCAGATACAAAGTTTTGGCAAGCAACTAAGCAAGAAATTAAAGTTCCTGCACAACTGCAAGAAAAGTTAAAGTTGTGGAGAAGCAGATTACCAAATAAAAAGAATATCAATCCATATTTTCATGGCTTCGAGACATACTCTTATTCGGTAATGTTACTTGGACTCAATCATAAGCCAGAAGGCAGTTTACCTCTGCTGGAGCATCTTGACGACGAGAAGGCGCTAGCTAAATTTAAGGCAATTAAGGAAAAAGCCAATTACCTGAGTACAAATCTACCCTCTCAATATGAATACTTAACTTATGTAATCAAGTCTCAAGAACAGTCAGAATACCTCAGCGACAATCATTTACCGACTTCATCAGTTAGCGATAGCGCATATCAAATTCCTGTGCCAATTTAATATAGGACTTACACAAACAATAAATAGTCAAAACCCTGATTTTTAGGTAGGGGCAATTCATGAATTGCCCCTACTGCGTGTATTTTTGCGTAAGTCCGATAATAATTGAGGAGAACCCAAGATGACAGCGAAACAAATATGCGTGATTGGGGCAGGAGTGAGCGGATTAGTCTCAGCCAAGACATTTCTTGAGGAAGGTTACGAAGTTACATTGTTCGAGAAACGGCAGGGGCTTGGTGGGGTATGGGAAAGATCGAGAACTTACCCAGGACTGTCGATCCAAAATCCCAGAGACACCTATGCTTTCTCAGACTATCCTATGCCTGCGTCTTATCCAGAATGGCCTTCAGGAGAGCAAATATGCGCTTACCTTGAATCCTATGCCCAACACTTTGGTGTAGCAGAAAAAATTCAGTTTGGTGTAAAAGTAACTAAAGTGGAGCGTAAATCAGGAAATACTCCTGGATGGATTGTTAGTGTTAGCTTTCAAAAAGATGGTAAGGAGATCAGAAAACAAAATTACGAGTTCGACTTTGTGATTGTGTGCAATGGTCTTTGTGATATTCCCTACATTCCTAACTTGCCGGAAATGGAAGAGTTCATTGCCGCCGGAGGTCAGGTAATACATACTAACAACTTTAATGACGGCTCTGTAATTCAGGGGAAGCGAGTGGTTGTTGTCGGTTTTGGCAAATCAGCCACCGATTTAGCGAATCTCGCAGCTAGCAAGGCCAAGGAATGTACCCTTGTGTTCCGTCAAGCACTGTGGAAAGTTCCTAACTTTTTTCTTGGTCTGTTGAACATCAAGTATATTTTCCTGACTCGGTTTGCAGAAATTTGGATACCCTATCATAAACTTCAAGGATGGGAAAAGTGGCTGCATAGTTTTGGAAAGCCACTGGTGTGGGCGTTTTGGCGGCTAAATGAGACTATCCTGCGCTTACAGTTTCCCCTTGATGCTTGTGGGATGGTGCCCAAACAACCGATGAACAAATTGATCGGCTGTAGTATCGGCTTGGTACCTAAAGGCTTTTTTGAGCATGTACGCGCAGGCAAAATTCGTGCTGTGAAGACAAAAATCAACAAGTTTTTTGCTAGTGGCGTCGAATTGGATAATGGCGAGCAAATACAGGCAGATGTTGTTGTCTTTGGCACAGGTTTTCTTCAGGATATCCCCTTTTTAGAAGAAAAATACCACAGGCATGTATTTGATGAGGAAGGCACTTTCCATCTTTACCGCCATCTCATTCACCCTCATGTTCCACAGATGGGTTTTGTTGGTTATAACTATACTTTCTGTGCCCAGTTATCAGCAGAGATTGGTGCTAGGTGGTTATCAGAGTATGTCAAAGGAAATATACCCTTACCATCCCCGCAACAGATGTTAGAGGATGTAAAAGCAGAGTTGGAATGGAGGAAGAAAGATAGACCCTATGCTTTCGTCAGCGGAGCATGTTTAATTCCTTTTACATTCCATTACATTGATGAATTGCTTCAGGATATGGATCTCAACACCCGCCGTAAACCAGGAAACCTGCTTGGAGAGTTGATAATGCCAGCAGATCCATCTGCCTACAAGAATCTCCGACAAGAATTACAAGCAAAACAACAGCCATCTCTTAATGATTCTGCGATCGCGGCAAGTGTAGAGGTAACAAGCGTTCCTTAATATCTCCATAATACGGTTCGATGAAGTTCTAAACCGAACCGTATTATAAAGAGTGCTGAATATTGTAAATTTTTCAGTATTAACGGCTTGTTTTACTGTTGCATTGGAATCTCAATCACAAACTCAGTTCCCTTTCCTGGAGTTGATTCACAGCTTAACTGACCTTTATGTTTGTCCACTACCACTTGATAACTAATTGACAACCCCAACCCCGTACCACTTCCTACTGCCTTAGTGGTAAAAAATGGATCAAATATTTTCTGCATCACCTGTGCAGTCATACCATAACCGTTATCAGCAATCCGAATCTTCAACGTGTTTGCTTCTCCTAGTTCAGTACGAATACGAATTTGAGGATTTTTGCCTGGAGAATTTTCTTTATTCTTGTAATCTTCTAAAGCATCGATCGCATTACTTAAAATATTCATAAACACTTGGTTGAGTTGCCCAGCATAGCAAATAACATCCGGCAGTTGCGCGTATTCTTTAAAGACTTGAATTTCTGGGCAATCGCTCTTTTCCTTGAGTCGGTGCTGCAAAATCATTAGAGTACTATCGATGCCTTCATGAATATTTACAGGCTTCATTTCCGATTCATCTAGACGAGAGAAGTTACGTAAGCTCAGAATAATATTTCGGATACGGGAACTTCCTACCTTCATCGAATCGAGAACTCTTGGAAGGTCTTCTCTCAAGAATTCTACATCCATTTCCTCAATTTTTTGCTCCACTATTACTGAGGGATGGGGATATTGTTGCTGATAAATATTAATCAAATCTAGCAATTGGTGAACATAGTCACTTGCGTGAGTGATATTACCATGAATAAAATTGATCGGGTTATTAATCTCATGGGCAATACCCGCCACCATTTGCCCTAATGAAGACATTTTTTCACTTTGAATTAATTTACTTTGGGTACTTTGTAATTCTTCTAGAGCTTCTTGCAGATGCTGATTTTTTTCATTAAGTTCTGCTGTTCTTACTACCACCTTTTCCTCTAGTATATGACTGTAGTCCTCCAATTGCTCATTCGCTTCAGCCAAATTATTGTAGAGAATGGCATTTTCTAAAGAGATTGCAGCTTGGATAGTTAAGAGCTTGAGAACTTCTAGGCGATCGCGTGTAAATGCTCCTGTTGTTAAATTATTTTCTAGATAAATCAGCCCCAGCAATTTACCTTGATTAAGCATTGGAATACATAATATGCTTTTTGGCTCCTCACGGTTAATATAATTATCTACGGCAAAATAAGCTTTGTCTTTAATGTCATCAATTACTAAGATTTCTTGGGTTCGTTTGACATAATTAATCAAAGAAATAGGAACAAGATCGGTAGACTCGAAAGGAATAGATAAAAACTCTGTACTAGTATCTCTAAAAGTGGAAGCAGAACTAATTGCCGCAATAGTTAAGTCTAAGTTATTAGCTTCGCTCAATATCAGCACACATTTAGAAGCTCCTGCATTCTCCATCACAACTTCCATTAAAGTAGAAAGGAGTGCTTCCAATTCAATCTCTCCAGATACTGCTTGAGAAGCTTTAATGACAGTTCCCAAATCTAACATATCTGAAATACTAGTGTTGGAGCCAATGACAGTTTCATTCGTCACCAGGCTCGATTTATTGCTAAGTGTAGATAGGTGTAGGCCCAGTTCAGGTAAATTCTTGTCACTGTAAGAATAGCTAAGTTCTTCTTGCTGAATCGTGGGGAGAAGTAATTGAGGATAGCGTTTTTGCAAGCCATAAACTTTGGCTAAAGCTCCCCAGCGAACATAGCAATAGTAGGCATCAGTGAGGTATAATTGGGCAATTTTTTGTTTACCCCATTTGAGATAAAACGTAGCCGCTAATTCACAAGCAAGAGCTTCTTCATTAATGTACTCATTTTCTTTACTAAGGGAAATAGCGCATTCATAATTATCTATTGCTTCAAGATATTGACCAAGAACTCGATGCCGTTCCGCCTCTACTAAATGAAATTTATGTAAGTAATTCATTGGAGCATGATGTGCCCAATGTGCTATTTTTTCCTGATTTGTTATAACTTTTTTGAGAATTTTTTGTTGTTTATCTTCATCAATATCAGGGTATAAAGCAAGCTGTATTAATGAATCATAAAAATAGAATTGAGCACTAATTATCATTCCTAGACCAGCATATAAATACTGTTCTGCCTTCAGAGAATTTTCAAATGCTTGGGAATAATCTGTAAATAGGTAACATAGTTGCATCTTACAAATAAATAAAGAAATAATTGCAACTCCATCATTAGCCGCTATATGAATCGGTAACATTGTTTTTTCATTATATGCGTTACCAATTAAACAGCAAAAGTTTTCTGAAGAACCCAACAAATTCAATACCATCTGGCGATATATTTCATTCCAATGAAAAACTCGCTCTTGCTTGATTTGTTTTATAGCATTGCTATGCGTTGCCATTTCCCGCTCAAGAGGAACTAATTCATGACCAACAAAATATGCATAATATGAGTACGTATAAAGACAATAAGCCCCAAATTCTAAATCTCCTGTTTCCAAATTATTAGAGTAAACTTCTATTAGAGGTTTTAGTGTATTTCTAACATGTTCTTTCCAGGGTTTGATGAGTTGATTAAATGTTTGAATTACCTTCAACATAACTTCTTGAGTTTGAAATTTGGTCAACATACTTTCAGCCAGTTTGCCAAATCGATAGCCAGACTCAATATCTCCCACTACACTGCACAATATAATCCCATAAGCAACATACACGAATGCAGATAAAGATGCATTGCCATATTTAATCGATAAGTTGATCTGATTCAGAACTATTAATGGAAACAATGTGGGAACAACTGTGTAGGTAAAAGCAGTTATATTAGATAATATACGTATCACTACTAATGACCGAGAGTCCGTCATTTGGGGTAAATTAATTAAGTCTTCAATACTCCTACCGCTTAGATGCGATGCTGTTTCCGCTAATGCTATTTCAACATCAGACTGCTGAGGATTACAGGGAAAGTCTACCCCTAATAATTTTAAAAATGCTAGTGCAAGGTTAACAGCTTCTAATGCTTGACCCTGTGCGCCATAAGCCTGAATTTTTACTTCATAGACTTTCACTTTTTCTAAAAGTGTTTTAGCTCTTGCTAATACCACCTTTGCCAGTTTCTCCATCTGCTCAAAATCACCAACTAAGTATGCTGCTTCTGTTGCTATTTCATACAAAGCTAGAGTTAGCTCATATTTCATCTCCCAACTATCATCTGCTAGTAGCTCAATTCCAGCAGTAAAATACTTAAGTGCCGATGAATAAGCTGTTGATACTAAAGCCTTACGTCCAGCAATTAGATTCATTTCAGCTAACTCATTACGTTTAGCTTGATGGGTGATAAATTCGGCTGCAATATTGAAATGATTGACAAGTTCAAAAATATTTTCTTCTCGTTCTGCAACTGGAGTATTTTTCAAGAGAAGCAGCCCAATTTTTAAGTGCATCTGCTTGATTTTGTCTTTGGGAATTAGAGAATAAGCTGCTTGCTGAACTCTATCATGTACGAATTTATATCTGGGGAGTTGGGAATTAGTTGCTGAGAAATTTTCTGAGTCTCTAGTTGAAAAACTTAATAGTTGTCTATCATTTTCTGGTGCAAAATTACAACCGTCTTTTTGAGGAATAATTAGTCCTTCAAGTAATGCTTGCCATAAGTCAGATGCAGTATCTATTACCGATTTTTCATTAACAAGTGACAATGTTTTTAAGTCAAACTCATTACCAATACAAGCAGATATTTTTAATACATTTTGTACATTTTGGGGTAACTTTTCTATTTGTATGCCCATAAACTCTACGACATCATCTGTAAGAGATAAAGTTTTAATTTTGTTAATATCATACTTCCAATACCCAGCATCAAAATCTAATTCAATTAATCCGTCATCATATAATAACTTGAGGAACTGAGATGCAAAGAAGGGGTTCCCTTTAGTTTTGAAAAATACCATTTGAGTTAAAGGGACAGCAATGGCTTCTGGACAGCGCAGTGTATCAGCAATTAGATGATTTAAATCAATCTGACTTAAAGGTAAGAGTTTAATTGTATTAATTACTCCTCCTGTATTGATAATTTCTTGTAGTGTTAAATGTAGCGGATGTAAATTTGAGACTTCATTATCTCTATAGGCACCCATTAGTAGTAAACTACCTTTATTTTCAGATAGATTCTCTGTATCCTTAGCAAAGCCAGAAGAAGTTCCATCCATTAATAATTGAATGAACTTCAAGGAAGTCGTATCAGCCCATTGCAAATCATCTAGAAAGATGACCAGAGGATGATCTTTAGTAGAGAATACCTGGATAAATCTCTGGAACAATAAATTGAAGCGATTTTGAGCAGCGCTACCAGTAAGTTCAGCAGATGCAGGTTGTTTGCCAATAATTATTTCCAGTTCAGGAATTACATTAATAATTACTTGAGATTGCGTACTCAATGCCGATAAAATTTTGGTTTTCCACTGTTGAATTTGGGCATCTGTTTCGGAGAGTATTTGCTCAATTAAATCCCGCAAAGCTTGCACTAATCCTGACAAGGGTATATCACGTTGGAATTGGTCAAATTTTCCTTTGATGAAGTAACTACGCTGTCTAGCAATAGGTTTTTGGACTTCATTCACCACAGCAGTTTTACCAATCCCTGAGTAACCAGAGACTAAAATCATTTCCGTGTTTCCCTTGGTCACTCGGTCAAAAGTAGTGAGTAGAATTTCAATCTCTCTTTGACGACCATAAAGTTTTTCAGGAATAGCAAAATGATTTGAGATATCCCGACTTCCTAATTCAAAGGCTGTAATATTTCCTTTCTCTTGCCATTGATTTTGACATCTCTCCAAGTCATACCTAAGTCCATGAGCACTCTGATATCGGTCTTCGGCATTTTTTGCCATCAGCTTGCTGATAATATCAGATAAAATTGTGGGAATATTGGAGTTAATATAGCTAGCTTTTGGCGGCTCTTTGGCAATATGAGAGTAGACTAACTCCATCGGTTCAGTGCTACTAAAGGGTAACTGTCCTGTTAGAAGTTCAAAGAAGGTGATACCCAAGGAATAAAAGTCGGTACGGTAGTCTATCCCTCGATTCATGCGTCCTGTTTGTTCAGGGGAAATATAAGCTAGAGTTCCTTCTAGGACGTTGGGATTTGTGAGAAATTGAATTTCTTTTGGTAATAAAGTAGCAATACTAAAATCGATGATCCTGGTTTTACCTGTTATCGGATGAATCAAAATATTAGCAGGTTTAATATCTTTGTGAATAATGCGATGGTGATGTAGCTGTTCCAAAGTTGCACTAATTTCAATGGCAATATCGAAAAACTCACTTAATGAAACAGAATTTTTTCCTTTTTTATGTTCTTCTTGTTGCCAGAGATTAAGGGCAATACTCCCAAAATCTTCCATTACTATAATATATCTATTGTCATATTTCTCTAGACTTATTGCTTTGACTATGCCTGGAATATCAATATTTTTGGTAATGGCGTATTGATTATGAAACTGATTAATTTCAGCAAAACTAGGATTTTCATTACGCATCAATTTTAAAATAACTGATTGCTGATCTGTTTCTCTTGTAGCTCGATAAACTAAGGTTTTTTTACCTGAATATAATTGCTTAATAATGCGATAGCCAAGTATGAGAAATAGTTCATTTGATTCTATTAACATTGCATCTAGTTATGATAATTTTCTTTCTCTGGTTTAGTATACCCAGGAGATAGTTCCTACTATCAGTGAGCAGAGCGATTTTGTGATGTGCTAAAAATTAAGTGTTAATCACCAATTTACAGCAGATTTTAGGTATAGCAGATATTTATTTTGCTGTATGTAGAGCTAGAGAATATACTTACAATTCTTTATGCTCTTAGCAAAATACATTTTACAAACTATACAGCGTATAACAAGGCAAGAAGTTATGTAAGTTATAACAAAATTACCAAAGCGATGTCTGCGACAATACGTTCGCATAGCGTCTTTGACAGGAGAAGCGTCTACGCACTTGTAACTTTAACTATTCAATTTTTAAGACTTCACTACTACCCATTGCGTCACAGCTGCCATTGCTCGCCAACCTAAAAATTTACCAATAGGTTCCGCCCGCTGAATGGCAATACGAGTTAAATTGCCACCGACTCGTTCATACCATTGAAATAAAGTTTGTTCACCCTCTACCGTGACAACATTTGCTACTAAACGTCCACCCGGCCGCAGTGCTTCCCAGCAAATATCAAAAAGTCCCGTTGCTGTCACCCCACCACCAATAAAAATCGCATCTGGTACTGGCAAGTCTTTCAGGGTATGGGGCGCTTTACCTTCAATGATTTGCAGATTTGGAGTACCCAGAGTCGCGGCATTATCGGCAATACATAGTAGTCTAGAGGAATTTTGTTCGATCGCGATCGCTCGACACCGAGCATTACTCCGCATCCATTCAATTGAAATTGAGCCGCAACCCGCGCCCACATCCCACAATAATTCTCCTGGTGTCGGTGCTAAAGCTGCAAGGGTAATTGCCCTAACTTCACGCTTCGTTAACTGTCCATCGTGGTGGTAGGCGTTATCTGGTAATCCTGGTAATCTTGGTAATGGGATAACCCCAGCATCAGCAATACAATTAACTGCGATCGCATTCAACACTGCAACTTCAGTTTCGCTCCAGGATGCAGCCGTACCTTCCACAATTCTTTCATGAGCGCCGCCCATACGCTCCAATACAGTGATTTTACTGTCACTATAGCCGCGATTTGTCAAAATTTGAGCAATGATCGCTGGTGTCTCTTTGCCCTCACTCAAAATCAACAGCCGCGCTCCCGGATAAATGTAAGACTGAAGTAGGGAGGATGGACGACCATTCAAACTCAAGGTTTCTACCTCAGTTAAAGACCATCCCACCCTGGCACAGGCGAGGCTGAAGGCTGAAGGTGCAGGGATAATCGTCATTTCAGAGATGGGAATTCGCCGCATCAAGGTGACACCAATGCCATAACACATCGGATCGCCGCTTGCGAGTACGCAGATTGACTGGCCGCGACGCTGGATGATTTCGTCTACAGAAGTGCTAATGGGAGATGTCCAGACTAGTTTCTCGCGTTGCTCGTCTGTAGGCAGCATTGCTAAATGGCGATCGCCTCCCACAATTACTTGAGCTTGCTCGACTAGAGAACGAGCGATCGCACTTAACCCCTGTAATCCATCTTCCCCAATACCAACAATAGACAGCCATTTCTGTATCATGCTAATTCATGATTAATTACTTTATAACCTTGTTGGTAGCGAACTTTTAACTGATAATTCCTAGATTGTTGTAGATTTCGATCAGATTGCCATCAGGATCGCGCAAATGAGCTGTGCGGATTCCCCAGCTTGGGCGATCTTGTGGTTGAGTCACAACGAGCGCATTTTGATCCTTTACTTGCTCATAGACCTCATCCACATTATCGACTGCCAAAATCAAGACAACTTTATCTCGATTGACAATGTATGAAGGCTGTTCAATTCTTGGGACTACTTCAGCCATTAATTCTTGTTTGAGTAAACCTAGCTTGAGATATCCGGTATTAAACTCAGCATATCCGCTATCTTCATCCCCCCAATCGACATCAAATTTCAGCAGATCCCGGTAGAACAGAAAAGAATCTTTATAATTGGAGACAAGCAGTCTCAGGTGTGTTAGCTGAAGCTTCATATCTGTTGGGTTAGTCTACTAACTGTGAATTCTAGGTTCTGGGTGCAAAGTCGCCAGCAACTCGCTTTCGACAATTGCTAATTCATCAAGCCGTTGCATGACAATTTCTTTGTCGAAATAAGTAGCAGCTAAAACCCAATATATACCGTAGTGACGCGCTTCGGATGCCATTAGCCCACGATAAAATTTTGCTAACTCTGGCTCTGGACAGTGAGCAGCTAATAGTCCCAGGCGTTCGTGAGAGCGAGCTTCAATTAAACCAGTGACTAGTAAGGAATCTAGAAATCGCTCAGGTTCTTTGGGGCGTACTTGAGCTTTTAAACCCGCGCCGTAGGGAGGCGGTGGTAGGGGAGCTAGGGGAATATTCCGGCGTTCTAACCATTGGTTAACTAGTTCAAAGTGTTCTAGTTCTTCGCGAGCGATCGCAGTTAACTCCCGTACCATTTTAGTATTAGAAGGGTAGCGAAACATCATGTTCAATGCCACGCCTGCTGCTTTGCGTTCGCAGTGGGAGTGGTCGAGTAAGATGATATCTAAATTAGCGATCGCTTGTTCTAACCAAGCAGAACTAGTAGGCTGTTTCAGGGCGTTGATAGTCGATAACTGAGTAAGCACAGAGTCACAAAACTCCAGAATTTAAATTTGGTTAAGTATCGTAGCAAATTGATTTTAACGGAATATCCTTTCATGGCAATAATTTGTAGTTCTCTTGGCATTGTGGGGAAAAGGGTAAAGGGTAAAGGTATGGAATTTTCCCTTACCCAATAACCTTTAACATGCACCCCAACATCTTGGCATTTGTTACTTTTGCAAGATGTCTAATGATTGCTTTGATCGAGAAACACAAAAGTAAAACTTACCTCTGCTTCAGTAAAGCAACAGAGAGAGCAAGAGGCAAAAGGCAAAAACTTACTGTAACTTCTCCTCTGCTCCCCTGCTCCCCCAATACTTCTCGGTTAAAGGGAAAAGGGGAAAGGGAAAAGGGAAAGAAAAAACCT
>NZ_JAVRCI010000067.1:0-37531 GCF_034530835.1 Nostoc sp. DedQUE12b
CTAATTCATTGTGTCAACTATTTTTCCCAAATTATTTTTGGAAGATTTCTGCATCTCCTGAAATTGCCCACAGTGCCAGGTTCTAGGCAACAATGGTTTATGCACTGTGTTGACTAAGGATAGAACAAGCGTGAATTTTCAGTCGGTAATAAGTCTATTGCATCATTTTTGGGGCGATCACGGTTGTCTTATTGCGCAGCCCTACGATATTGAAAAGGGGGCTGGTACTAAGAATCCCCAGACTTTTTTAAGAGCATTGGGGCCGGAACCTTGGGCTGTTGCTTACGTTGAGCCTTGTCGTCGTCCTACTGATGGACGCTACGGCGAAAATCCCAACCGCTTTCAACACTATTATCAATATCAAGTTCTGATTAAGCCATCACCAGATAATATTCAGGAGATTTATCTTGATTCATTAAGAGCTTTAGGTATTCGTCCTCAAGACCACGATATTCGGTTTGTAGAGGATAACTGGGAAGATGCAACTGTGGGAGCTTGGGGCACTGGGTGGGAAGTATGGTTAGATGGGATGGAAGTTACTCAATTTACCTACTTCCAACAGTGTGGAGGAATTGATTGCCGTCCGGTGTCGATTGAAATTACATACGGGTTAGAGCGGCTGACAATGTATCTCCAGCAAGTAGAAGCATTTACTAAGATCCAATGGACAGATAACACTACTTATGGTGATGTTTTCCTGCAAAGTGAGATTGAGCAATGTACATACAACTTTGAAGCGTCAAATCCTGAGTTGCTACTGACATTATTTAATTTGTATGAGCAGGAAGCTACCCAATTGACGGAGCGAGGATTGGTAGTGCCTAGCTTAGATTATGTAATGAAGTGTTCACACACATTCAATCTGCTGGATGCTAGAGGTGTGATTTCGGTAACAGAGAGAACTCGCTATATTGCCAGGATTCGGCATTTGGCTAGGAAGGTAGCTCATTTATATGTTGAGCAAAGGGAGAAGTTGGGTTTTCCGTTGCTCAAAGATACTGTGAGTTCAACAGGAAACCCAATATACTAAAGGGTGCGTTTACACGAACTAAGTACATCTTTGTGTAAAACAATAGCGTTTTAAACGCAGAGTAAAGGCAAAGGTACGCAGAGTCATGCCAAATTCAATTCACTACAATTTTATGTTCTGTTTATCCTTGTGGTCTGAGGTTTAAGCTAGGTATATCTTTTTAATGCAGCTTTTGCAAAAGAACAGAAATACGGTTAAATATTGAGTCTAGAAAATTCAAGATACAAGGATAAGGCCCGCCTGTGCGGGCTTTGTTTATATAAACTTGATGTACTATACTCACCACAAGCAGAAAAATTTTTCGCTGTTGTTAATTAAAGAGATACAAAGCTCACGCAGGGGTGCTCCAAACACAGATAATAAGAGTTTGGAATATTTTATTTTTGAATTTCATAACCAAATTCAGCAACGTCGATTTTTCTTTATTGCTGCCCTATCTATATTTAAACCATCTGCAAATTCGGATTGCCAGGTGCTTTTACAAAAATCTTATGATTCAAACCAGTGGTGTAATTATTTGTCTTGGCTACATTTTTGGGTTGCTGCTTACAGCAGTTCCTTGGGGTGGTGTGGGGATTTTGGTTGTGGGGATTGTGGGAGCAATACTTTTTAGAAAACGCACCACACTGCAACAATTTGCTCAGAAACCGGAAAATGCTGGAAGCAAAAATAAGGCAGCGCCTAATATTTGGCAAAGTACTCCCCATCCTCGAATATGGTTAGCTGCTGGCTTGGTGGGATTATTGGCAACTCTATATTTTCAATGGCGAATGCCACAACCGGATGCAAAAGATATTAGTCAGTTTGTCCCGCCTGGAAATAGCAGCAATCAAGAACAACTTGTGATTGTACGCGGCGAAGTGGTGAGTAACCCTCGCTTAACTCGCAGTCAGCGAGGACAATTTTGGCTGGAAACGACTCAGTTAGATGAAGTCAAAAATGATCAAGGTTCAGCAGGTGTCCCACAAGGGGTTACAGGGAAATTGTATGTAACAGTCCCTATACTTCAGGCTACTGGGTTATACCCTAGTCAAGAAATTGCTGTGACTGGGATTTTGTATAAACCAAAGGCGGCTTCCAATCCTGGTGGTTTCGATTTTCAGAAGTTTCTCAAGCAGGAAGGAACGTTTGCTGGTTTGATTGGGCGACAAATAAATGTTTTGGATCGGGAACGTAAATGGGGATGGTGGCAAATTCGGGAGCGAATTGTGCGATCGCAAGTTCGTTGGTTGGGTATTCCTGAAGGGCCTCTTGTCAGTGCAATGGTTTTAGGCAGCAAAGCTGTTGATTTACCCTACGATATCCGCGACTTATTTGTACAAGCTGGATTAGCTCATGCTTTAGCGGCTTCTGGGTTCCAAACTTCTTTGATTTTGAGTGTGATTTTACAGTTAACAAGGCGAGCAAAAAAAGGAACGCAATTTACCCTTGGCTTTTTGGCTTTAATTATTTTTCTGAGTTTGACAGGATTTCAACCTGCGGTTCTCAGAGCCGTACTTATGGGTTTTGCGGCATTAGTTGGCTTGCTATTAAAAAGGAAAGTAAAACAGTTTGGATCGTTACTATTGGCAGCAACTCTACTATTAGTATTTAATCCTCTATGGATTTGGGATTTAGGTTTTCAATTAAGTTTTTTAGCGACATTAGGATTAGTTGTAACAGTACCCGCATTAGTCAATCGTCTAGCATGGCTACCACCTGCGATCGCTGCTTTGATTGCTGTTCCCCTAGCTGCCACTATTTGGACTTTACCTGTACAACTTTTTGTCTTTGGAGTTGTACCATCTTATAGTCTGTTGTTGAATGTGGTTAGTACTCCATTAATTTCGATCATTAGTATAGGTGGAATTATCAGTGCGTTAGTAGGTTTAGTTTGGACTGAAGCAGGAAGCTTCGTAGCCGGGGTGTTACATTATCCTACTGATTGGCTAATTAAACTAGTGGAATTTTTTAGCAAGTTGCCTGGAAATTCTGTTGTTGTAGGCAGTATATCTACTTGGCAGCTTTTGGCGATTTATATACTAATTATATTGGTCTGGCTAGTGCGTTGGTGGCAAAGGCGATGGTGGTTTGCTAATATGATTGCGATTGGTTTAATATTCATCCCGCTTTGGCATTCTAAAAATACATTGTTTAGGATAACAGTTTTAGAATCTGGAACAGAACCAATTATAGTTGTTCAAGATCGAGGTACTGTAACTGTAATTAATAGCGGTGATGAAGGTACAGGACGTTTTACAATTTTACCGTTTTTACAACAGCAGGGTATAAATCAAATAAACTGGGCGATCGCAACTGATTTTCAAGGTAATGAAAGTAATGCTTGGTTTGAATTAATGCAACGTTTACCAATTAATAATTTTTATGAATATTCCAACCAAACAGATAATTCTATTACAACTCAAGCAATTCAACAGGAGCTACAAAAACATCAAGGAATTTATCAAACTTTGGCAGTTGGGCAAGCTGTGAAAACTGGTTCGATAGTAGCGCAGTTAATCAACGACCAATTACCTATTTTACAATTGCAAATTTTAGATCAGAATTGGTTGTTAGTAGGTAATGTTAAGTCTAAAGAGGTGCAACAACTCGTTAAAAACGGAAGTTTGTCTCGCCCGCAAGTGCTTTGGTGTGCCCCTGAGTCATTGAAGGATTTAGTTATTGCTCTGCAACCACAAGTAGCGATCGCTTCTTCTGCCAACTTTGATCCAAAAACTTTATCTGAACTGAATCAAAGTCAAACTAAACTATTTTTTACAGGACGAGATGGGGCTATCCAATGGACTCCTAATGGTCAGTTTGAGGCATTTATTGAATCAACAGAAAATAAGTCATCTGTTTTATAAAAAACTTACAAATTTAGGAAATTCAAGAAAATTAAATTAATTTTTATGACAATTTATTTTTATAGTACTCGTGAAGAGTATGGCTGTTTCTCTAACTTTTCGTCCCACGGCTTTGAATTAGATGGATTGTATTGGTCAACTAGCGAACACTACTTTCAGGCGCAAAAGTTTGTGGGTACACCCCATGTAGAACAAATCCGCCTAGTTAAAACACCTAAAGATGTAGCAAGAATGGGGCGTGAGAGAACGCGTCCCTTACGCCAAGATTGGGAACAAGTTAAAGATGACATCATGCGGCAAGCTGTGCTGTGCAAATTTCAAACTCATACAGATATTAGAGATATTTTACTTTCTACAAACAATATAGAAATTGTTGAAAACTCGCCTATCGATTTTTACTGGGGTTGCGGAGCGGATGGGAGTGGTAAAAATATGCTAGGAAAAATTTTAATGGAGGTGCGGGATATTCTGCACCATACCTACAGGATATATTGATAATAAAACTATTAAATAAGCTTATTAAAAATAGTTGTTTAATAAAAGTACTCCAGACATAAAGAATACAAATAGTCAAGAAACAGAGACGCTCGCAAATAATCTAAAACTGCTATATAGTTATTACTCTTCATGAGTGATAATCTAAAATCCTCGATTAAGTATTCTATAGAGATCGCTATATAAACTCTCACTTTTCCTAAACTTAGGCTGTGGTAAACCAGCTGGTGAAAGATATATCCTGGTTTTGGGAACACTAGATTTAGGACTAGACTTCACAGGAAGAAGTTGATGTCTAAAGGTGAATGGAATAACAGATTTAAAAATACAGTTCCCTTACAATTACCCATAACATACCTAAAACCAGTGAAGCGTAATACAATTACCCATGAATTTGACTCTGGTTCACAAGCAGAAATAATACCTATACAAGAAAGTGATGACCATTTGTCAGAAGCGTCCAAGCTACTAAGGCAAGGAATTCAACAGCAGCAAGGTGGCGAATTAATAACGGCTATGAAGTCTTTACAGCAATCCTTGGGGCTGTTTCAGGCAGTTGGTGATTTAGAAAAACAGGCACAGGTACTTTCTTTTTTAGGATTGGTAACTTACAGCGCTGGAAACTACAAAGGTGCTATCTCTTACTCCCAACAGTGTCTTTCGTTGCTCAATAACACTTCAGATTTAGTATTGCAAATGCAATCTCTTTCCCATTTAGGCAATGCATACCGTCACCTGAATGACCATAAAAAGGCTATTGAGTATCTAGAAAAATGTTTGAAAATAACGCAGCAACTCCAAGACAAACGAAGTCAAGTGGCCGCACTGAATAATCTAGGATTGGTGTATAAATCTTTAGGCAACTTTACACAGGCCATTGAGTATCAGCAGCAAAGTCTAGCGATTGTGCGGGAACTCAAAGATAATTGGGGCGAAGAACAGGTACTCAAGAATTTAGGTAATGCTTGGTATGCTTTGAACAATTACCAAAAAGCGATCGCGTATTATGAGCAATGTGTAGTACTATCACGCTCATTAAAAAATGTTCGCAGTGCTTCTCAAGTGTTAAAAAATCTGGGCAATGCTTGTTATGCTTTAGGTGATTATACTAAAGCGATTAAGTATTATGAAGATCGGTTGCAATTAGCCAAAGAAATTCAAGACAAGCGTAGTGAGGAACAGTCTTTAAGTAGTTTAGGAGTTGCTAGTGAAGCTTTGGGTGATTATAACAAAGCAATTACATATTATGAAGAACGTTTGTTGTTAGCTAGAAATATCAAAGATCGTCGCAGTGAAGAACAAGCTCTTGCCAGCCTGAAAGTCGCTTGCTACGCTTTGGGTGATTATGCCAAAGCTATGCAATATCAGCAAGGAACATCTTCAAATAGTTAAAAAGCAAGACCGGAAAACAATTCAAAATTACTCGCACAGATCAATTTCCCCGATTGTTTTTTGTTGTTGGAGATATACGAGAACTTCTAATGTATCTACTTGGGGAAATTCTGCGTAAAAATTACTCACACTCCAGAATGGTTCGGGTGTTTCCAAAACTATTGTGCGATCGCCCCACTGTTCTAACCAAGGTAGCAATTTTTGCGGCGCTACTGGAGTACATAGCCAAACTGCTGCTGGAGAAAGCGCTCTCATAGCAGTTGCTGCTACCGCTATTGTCATACCTGTAGCAATACCATCATCAATTAAGATCAACGTAGCATTCTCTGCATTTACTTGCGGACAAGTAGGAATTAATTGAGCCTCAAGAGACTTAGCAAGCTTTATTGCTTTATTTAAAGCCACTTCTCGCCACCGCACATCATGTTTAGAACGAAATAGCTTTTGATCAGTCCAAAGAACATTTCCAGAAGTAGTCACTGCACCAATTGCTAACTCTGGGTTTTCTGGATGGCTAATCTTTTTTGCGACAACAATTGTCAACGGGCAATCCAAAAGACGTGCTACTGGTGCTGCTACTGGTACACCTCCTCTTGGCAAAGCATAAATAATTGGTACAGGCTTTACCCCAGAATCAATAGTTTGCTGAGTTAAAACATCATGAATTACTCGTGCTAATAACTCACCTGCATGGGTACGATCGGCGAAAAGTGGGGTATGTGTCATGTTTTCCCCCAGCATCTTAAGACGGCAATGCTTTTATCATGACTGAATTTTGTCTCAAATTAACTGATACAATAAGATTTGTATAAATAATTAAGTATTCAGCAAAAGTTTATTGTTCTGATAAATATCCAACCAGAAGGCTATTTAACTCAGATATAACAGCTGGCGCTGATGCCAAAATCCTGATTTTCATGAGCAGCGAAACCCAACTCAGCCTCTTCGACGACTCAACTTTTAACCAACGAGAACTGATTCCTACAGACGCGAAAATTCCGATCGCTCCCGGAACTTATTCTGACATAACGGAGTTGACACAGCATTGCGATCGCTGCCACCGTTGTGCATTGGGAGACACTCGTACTCATGCTGTTGTCGGACGTGGCAATCTCAAAGCACCAATTATGGTTGTGGGAGAAGCGCCAGGTCAAAATGAAGATGAAACGGGTTTACCATTTGTAGGCAGATCGGGACAATTGCTGGAGAAAATTTTGGCATC
Organism: Nostoc sp. DedQUE12b; assembly: GCF_034530835.1. Lineage (NCBI taxonomy): Bacteria > Bacillati > Cyanobacteriota > Cyanophyceae > Nostocales > Nostocaceae > Nostoc > Nostoc sp. DedQUE12b. The sequence goes on from NZ_JAVRCI010000067.1 coordinate 6,986, forward strand.
AGTAAATCTGACTACTGAGCATGATGTATATATTGCCAATATCAATAAATGCCGCCCACCAGATAATAGAGTTCCCACTCCTGTAGAGGTGGCGGCTTGTCTACCATACCTACTAGAACAAATTCGCTTAGTTGACCCCAAAATAATTCTGTTAACGGGTGCAACTGCTGTCAAAGGTATCACTGGCGATAAACGAGGAATTACGAAAATTCGCGGACAGTGGCTGGAGTGGGAAGGGCGCTTATGTATGCCAATTTTTCATCCTTCCTACTTGCTGCGTAATCCTTCTAAGGAAAGAGGTGCGCCGAAATGGTTAATGTGGCAAGATATCCAGGCAGTGCGTGCCAAGTTAGAGGAAATCCAAAATAACAGCTAAGGAACTTCTATGTTTAGATTTAAGATGTGTGAGGTAAAGAATTGAATTGATGTGTTAAGCCAAAACGTGTGGCAGTAGGGATTTAGCAGCATTACACTGTGGTCAGGAGTGTCAGAGTTTGTCGTCAGCCATTGCGAAAGTAGCTTATCTCAACGAACTCCTAACTCCTAACTTTATTTATTTACCACTATAGAAAAAGGCAATTTCTTTCTCTTTTAGAGGCGCGAAACCAGCATCTACGAGTAATTGGTCGAGTTCTGCTTGGGGAATATGTTTTGCGCCAATTCGCACAATGCGCGATCGCATCGTATTAGATACACCACTGCGCTGTCTATTGCCTTCTAGCGCCATAACTTTACCATAAAGTTCTAGCTTGGCAGGTGGAATGGGAGAACCATCAAAATCAATTCCTTGTGCGATCGCTTCGTCAATCGCATCAGCTCCTGTAGTAGTTTGATTCCCTGGGTTAGTTTCGGTAGGCATAATGATTTTCTCTTCTTCGCTATGGCTAGATTTTACCAGCCTTGCTGACACCAAACTTGCCCGAACTCACGTTTACAGAAGTTTTCAGTATTTGAACCACATGTGTTAGGGGGGCGCAAGGCCTTGCGCCCCTACGGCTAATCACGAGCTTGTCGCGTCACCACGCCACCAACAAACGCCCCTAAGATAGTGCCTGTCCATAGCCCTGTTGTGCTACCTTGCCATATTGCTCCTGGCGTCATCCAAGCATTGCACATCTCCTTTAAACCCCAAGGTTGGCTTTGGCACTTTTGGCTATGCAGCATCATGGTGATTTGCCCACTAGTGTAAGCGCTAAAAAAACCTGATGACAGTGCCAAGAAAGTGCAAATTAAAATTCTGTTTTTTGTCATTAGTCATTGGTTATTGGTCATTGGTCATTATGCCCTATGCCCAATGCCCAATTCCCCATTCCCAATCAACCTGTATTTCTCATCCCAGCAGCAATACCATTAATAGTTAACAATGCTCCTCGTAGTAACTCGCCTTTGCTGTAGCGAGAGTGAATTACTCCAGAAGTAGCAGTAGTATTTTGGGACTGCCGTAGACGCTTGAGTAGTGAAACTTGGATAAATCCCAAGGGGACAATTGTCCCATTGCGTAACTGCACAGATCGTTGCAATACAGGATCGCCATCTAATAGTCGATTGTGATCGGTAATTTTTAACACCAAATCCCTTGTCAGATAGAACTCGCTAGCGATTTGGTCAAACACCTTGGCAAAGCGAACTTGATCTTCTGGTTTTGACAGTTCTTGGACGTAGTGGTGTGCCATTTGGATGTCTACTTTTGCCAAAGTCATCTCAGCTTTAGAAATCACCATCTTGAAAAAGGGCCACTTAACATAAAAGTAGCGCAGTAATTTCAAGTGTTCTTCTGGTTCTGCGTTCAAGAATTCTTGTAACGCTGTGCCAACCCCATACCAAGAAGGAAGTAAAAAGCGAGTTTGCGTCCAGCTAAATACCCAAGGAATAGCTCGCAAACTGCTTAAATCTTTCTTACCAGATGGACGACGTGCGGGACGGGAACTAATTTGCAGTTGGCTAATTTCTTCAATGGGAGTTACTTCGTGGAAGAAATCAACAAAATCAGGCTGTTCGTAGATTAAAGCACGATAATGTTGACGCGATCGCACTGCTAATTCTTCCATAATCTCATTCCAGGGTTCAATATCATCAAACCCTGTTTGCAGGAGGCTGGCTTGAATCACAGCAGTGGTGATGGTTTCCATGTGGTACAAAGCCAAGTCCACCAAGGAATATTTGGAAGCTAAAACTTCTCCTTGTTCGGTAATCTTGATTCGCCCATTGATACTATGACCAGGTTGAGCCAAAATAGCCTCGTAAGCGGGGCCGCCACCGCGTCCCACAGAACCGCCGCGTCCGTGGAAAATCCGCAAATTCAGATCGTAGTTTTCTGCGATTTGTTGCAATGATTTTTGGGCTTTATGAATTTCCCAGTTGCTGCTTAAAAAACCAGAATCTTTATTGCTGTCAGAGTACCCCAGCATTACTTCTTGCAAGTTTGTGGAGAGGGGGGAGGAAGCAGGGAAGCAGGGGAGCAGCACTTCGGCTACGCTCAGTGACCGAGGAGCAGGGGGGGATAAATTTTCATCTGCATCTTCTGGTTTTGTCTGTTCGTAACCGCCAGCTAATAAAGCGCGATATAACGGCAGTTCAAACAGGTTGTGCATGACGCTTCTGGAGCGTTGTAAATCTTCTACTGTCTCAAATAGGGGGACTACTTGAATAGTTCCGACGGCAATGGCGGGGTCAAAAAGTCTGGCTTCTTTGGCTAACAGTAGTACTTCCAGCACGTCGCTCACGTCGCGACACATACTGATAATGTAAGTTTGGCAGATGTTGAGACCAAATTCTTGTTGCAGCGATCGCACGACGCGAAAGGTTTCAATTACATCATTGGTTTTTCCCGAAAATGGCAATTCTGCCGGAATTAATGGCCGACGGGTTTGCAGTTCTCCTGTGAGCCAAGCAACTCTTTGCTCCTCGGATAGTTCGTTGTAAGGTTGAGGTAATATTTGCAGGTATTCCAGGATCTCATTTAGCGCATCGGCGTGGCGAGATGATTCTTGACGGATATCTAACTGTGTCAAGTTAAAGCCAAAAATTTCTACCTGACAGATGAGATTTTCTAAATCTCGACAACTTAAACCTGTTTCTGTCAAGTTCCGCTGAATCATTCGCAATTCTGCTAAAAAATCGGCTCCCGAACGATACAAGGGGCTATCTTGATTTGTTGGCGTTTCCCGATTGTACAAAGCGAGATTGCGATCGCGAGTATTTTCCAGCCGTTTCAGTACATAAGCCAGTTTGAGCCGATAGGGTTCTTGTCGATAACGTAGCGCCAGTGCGTCGTAGACTTCGCTCAACTGGGATTGATCTAATTCTAGAGATTCCAGTAAGTCTGGTAAAACATCACTCCAGTGCATCGACACACTCAATAATTCAATCAGATTTTTCACTGACTGAATATATCTCTCCAGCACCATTTTGCGCTGATAGCAAGCCGTTTTCCAGGTAGTTTCAGGTGTGACTGATGGGTTTCCATCTCTGTCTGAGCCTACCCAGGAGCCAAAAGAGCAAAAGTTTTTACTCGGTGGTTCTAGCCAAGGAAAGGTATTGGATAGAGTGTGTTTGAAACGTTTATACAGTTGCGGAATGCCATCAAATAAAACTTCTTGAAAGTAGTGCAGGGCATAATCTACTTCATCTAGCACTGTGGGTTTGAACTGGTGAAGTTCGTCTGTACGCCACCACAGGCGAATCTCTTCGAGCAATTGTTCGCGGACATCTATTGCTTCCCAAGGATATGCTCCTGGTGTGCTACCAGAGTGGTTTTCCAAAGTATCCAGTTTTTGCAAAAGTTGTACCACCTGTCGCTGCTTATCCCGGATGGTATGACGAACAATTTCCGTTGGATGTGCTGTAAAAACTAACCGCACATCCAGATGTGCAATTAGACGTTGAATTTGCTGGGGTGGGACATTCAGTTTGAATAAATAGGGAAACAAGGCAGCAAAAGTACCTTTTGGTTTGACTTGCGCTTTTTCGAGATAATTCTTTTTGAGGAAGTCTGCTGCTATTCCCTTGCTAACAGGCGTGTCATCTTCTCTTTGATTAGACGAATAGTTAACATTGGATGGTATTTCCGGCTCTATTTCCTCTGTGTCTGCTTCATAGCGGCTCAATTGCTGCTGTTGTTCGTATTCCTGCTCTATGATGTTAATCAGCTGAAAATATAAAGCAAAAGCACGAGCCGCACGAATTGCTTCGTTGATATTTAGTTGTTCAATTAATTTGACGGCTGAGGATGCTTGGTCATTTGTTGCTTGTCCTTCTGGTGAACATAAATCGCGCAACTGACGCAACAACTCCACCATATTTTGACCACATTCTTGCCGGAGAACTGACTCCCACAATTCTTCCACTACCTGGAGACGATGGCGCAAAAATAATTCTGACACCGGGTATATATCAGCAGTTTGAGACGAAGAGTATAAAAGGGAACCCATATTCTCTATTTTTGTAAAGCTAATTACTGTTTACGGTTCTAGGTTTTGCACTTAATGCTCACCGGGTTGTTCCTGAGCAAATAATTATTTGGTGTATATCTTCTCATCTTGATTGATTTCGTGTTCATCTGGGAAGTCTAATGGGAAGTCTAAATTGGGTAGGCGATCGCCTCGAAATAATTCTTCACTGGCTTCTCCTACGGCTTCTAGTGCTCTTACTGTAGCTTTTCCAGTAATTAGCAGCAGTAATATAGACGCTGTACCTATTTGTAAAAGGAACGATTGAGGAATGGGAAATAAATCCAGATTGGATGCGGGTTTAGTTGAAGACTGTTGGTTGGTAGGAGGCATTGCTAATTTTTGGTTATGGGAATTAAGAGTAGAGACGCGGTTAATCGCGTCTGTGAGGAGAGACGCGATTAACCGCGTCTGTACAAGAGTTAGGAGTTAGGATGACTCCAACGATCAAGGGATGGAGTTGAAATGAGATAAGCTTATTGTTTGTTTCGCCCATCAGAGGCATTAGCGCAGTGGGATACAAGTCCGGCTTTAAAGGACAAGTCATCAGTCAGTCATATAGAATTATTCTGACTCTTGGCTCCTGTACAGATGTGATTAATGGCGTCTCTCCTAACTCCTAACTTCTGATTTTTGACTCCCTATTAGTAAAATAAACGCAAAACTCAACATTAGTCAGACTTGCAACCTATACAAGACTATCTTGTCCGATTTTGTGAGCTACGAAGGTAACAAAATTGTTAAAAAAAACCGTCAGAGTGTGATAGACCTATGGTTCTAGTTTACAAGTGCAGGCACTATCCCCCAACCCTCGCTTCCTGTAAAGTTAACTGAGCATGAAAACAGTAGTACCAGATCGCCAGCAATCCTTAGTGCAATGGGTGAGCCAAGCAACAGGGATCAACACTTTCGGAGTGAAAGTCCGGTTGCGGGGAAATGACCTTCATATTCTTTGTGAAGGTACAGAATGTCCGCAGCGTTGGCGCACTTTGTCTGATTTGCTGCAAGCACTACAGCAAACAAACTTAGATATTCTCACAAGCAGCGAACAAACCTCAATATATCAAGTATTTGTCTATGGCCGCAGAAAAGGGGAACAGCGTCCCTCATGGTGCCATCGAGTTCACTTGAATCAAATAGATAAGCATCTCGATCAGGTGCAACAAGCGCTGCTAGCAGACTCGGAAAAATCAAAACAATCGGGTGGGGCGCTAATTGTCTCTAACGAAAGTTTGGCACGCCAAGGGAATCCAGAAGCGATCGCTCGATATCTGAGCGAAACTCTGAGTACGCTAGGTGTATCAGTACAGGTAAAGATTAAGCTATATAAGCCAAAGAATTCTCAGTCAGAAGAAAATCGCCTGTGGATATTTTGCCATTCAAGCTATAGCCCTGATGCATCGTTGCTTGCTGAACCGATAGCACAAAAGTTGCGTTATCTCAAGCTTTCCGGCTACCAAGATGCCGTAATTGTTTCTCAGGTGAGGGGCGAAACTGCCCCTGATTGGCTGCTGCGAGTGGATTTGACACCACCAGAGGTGATGCTGAAGGAGTGGGCGCGTTGGGGGGATGTCCAAGCGATCGCTCGATTATTAGCTGAAGTACTATCAGGATTAAAAGTTGGTGTGCAAGTTTCTCTGAAAGAATCAACGCTACATATATTTTGTATCCCAGCTTTCGATCCTTTAGGAACAGCCCCGATCCCAGACAAGGTAGTGTGCTTAGAGGCAATTTTACCGCAGCTAGAAGCGATCGCTCCTCAAGGCATTCTCGCCGCCACCATATACGGACAAAAAGCAGGCGACAAGGAACCCACTTGGATTGATTGGCTGGCTTTACCCGCAGCAACCCATCCTGCCTTTGCTATATCACCACTTGATTTGGCAAATACTGGTGATGAACCAGCGATCGTATTTTTAATAGAGCGCTTACTCAATCCTGATTTGGATTGGCGATTATTGACAGGTGGAATTCGCGTACTTCTACTGAACAAAAATGGTTTATTGCACATTATGTGTGATGCACCTGTTTGTCCACAGCGGCAGCAAGTAGCAAGTAAAATTACGCAGTTTATCCGTCAGTTAAAAATTTCCGGTATTATAGGAGTACGTATCTACGGTCGCCGGGCTGGGAATAAAGAACCTTTTTGGCATTATGGCGTCGATCTTGAACATCGCCAACGTTTAGTGCCAGAAGCAACCCCAGAATTTGCTGCTACTTCTATATACATCAACGATTTAGTAACATCTGAGACTAGTGAGCCAATTTTGCGCCCAGACTTAACGACAGAAGAAGTTCAAAATTTTGTAACAGAAGTAGCGCGAGATTGGATAGCAACGGCGAGTTCAACTGCGAGAAAATTCCTGTTGAAAAGCCAGCTATTTACCGAAAGCAACGAGTCAGCGGAACGTAACCATGATATTCAAGGAATTAAAATTGCTTTGGTTTGGGGAACGCTGGGATTATTACTCACCCTCCAAACGGATTGGGTATTGGGTCGAATTATTGCACTTAATACGCCCAGTTCGCCAAAAGTGGCTAGTGCCACCCTCCCATCTTCATCTTCCGAGCAAAAGGTATCTTTGACATCTGGGAAAAATCAGACTGAGAAAACGACATTTTTTAGTAGCACTTCCAAGAAAAAATCTCCTCCAAATCAGAGTTCTGTATTTAACGCTTCGGAATTTACCCAAAGTGATGATACCCCAAAAAATAATTTGGCAGCCGCACCATTGAAGGAAAAAGCAACCGCAACAGCTATTCTTTTAGCAGCGCGATCGCAGATGCCAAGTTTTAATGTCAGGCAGTTAGACGAGCAATTAGCACTGTATAAACAGCGTTTATCTAGAACTGGTAGTCCCCCAGATGTCTTGATTATTGGCTCCTCCCGCGCCCTCAGAGGAGTAGACCCCGCAGCGCTTTCTAAAGCTTTAGCAACTCAAGGCTATCCAAATCTTGACGTGTTTAACTTTGGGATCAACGGTGCTACAGCACAAGTTGTAGAATTTGTGATTCGTCATGTACTAGAACCATCAGAACTACCCAAAATAATTATCTGGGCAGATGGGGCGCGTGCTTTCAACGGTGGGCGCGAGGATATTACCTTTAAATCGCTGGCTGCATCAGCTGGTTATAAACAAGCATTCCAAAAAACACCAACAACGGCAAGTAGCAATGATTTAGAAAATACAATAAATTCGGGAGAAGAAAAGACAAAGGAAGAAAAACAGGACATTAGTACTTATGAAGCTGTCAATCAGTCATTAAATCAGGCTATAGCATCTGTTTCTACTAGCTATCAAAACCGTGAGCAAATTAAAAGTTTACTGCAAAAACAACTGCTCATATTTGGTAATAATCAGACAGTTGCATCACAAAAACAATTGACAGACGGTACTTCAGATGAAAGTATTTCTCAGCAAGCAGTTGACTTTGATGGCTTTCTACCCTTGTCTATTCGCTTTAATCCCGCGAGATACTATCAAAAACATTCTAGAGTTCCCGGAAATTATGACAACGACTATAAATCTTTTCAAGTAGAAGGACAGCAAGATGCTGCGTTTCAAGAAGTGCTTCAGTTTACCCAGTCTCAGAAAATCTCTTTAGTGTTTGTCAACATGCCTCTGACGGGAGATTATTTAGATCCAGTGCGTAAACAATATGAGCAACAATTTCAGCAATATATGTTGCATTTGGCCACTAATCCCAACTTTATTTATCGTGATTTGAGCCAACAGTGGCTAAAAGTAAATGACTTCTTTTCTGATCCTAGCCACCTCAACCGCTTTGGTGCATACGAAGTCTCGAAAAAGCTAGCTAACGATCCAATGATTCCTTGGCCAGTGAAGTAGGAAGTGGGGGATGGGGATGAGGGAGCAGGGGAGGCAGAGGAAGAATTATTGATTAATGCCCAATGTCCAGTGCCCAACGACAAATGACAAATGACTAATGACTAAAAAATGAACTTTATATCAATTTTCTATGGGCTATTCCTGTTGAGTGTGTTAGGAATTTACTGGTCTTTAGCACAACATAAATTGCGATTGTGGACGCTGCTAATTGCCAGTTTGGTTTTCTATGCATCTTTGCATATCCAATACATACCATTACTATTAGCATTGACGTTTATTAATTTCCGTGTAGGGCTAGAAATTGGAAACAATACATCACCAGGAAAACATTCTCTTGACTGGCAAATTTCTAATGAAGAGTGGCAATTTGCTCAAGTTGATTGGAATCGTCGCCGTCTAAAAGTTTTGTGGCTGGGTATAAGTCTAAATGTTTTACTTTTATTAGCTTTTAAGTATTTTACTCCTTTATTCAAGTTTGTTTTTCATGTCCAAACAAACTCACCAGATAGCTCTTTTAAATTAATTGCACCCTTAGGAATTTCATTCTTCACCTTTGAATGTATTGCTTATTTAATAGATGTCTATCGTGGTGCCCCTGCTACTGATAATTTTCTCAAATTTGCTACATACAAATTATTCTTCGCCAAACTGATTTCAGGGCCGATTACGCGCTATCACAACTTAGCAAATCAATTTAATACACTAGAATTACCCAATACCAATAGAGTAACTGAAGCGCTGTGGTTGATTGCTAGGGGTGCTGTCAAAAAAGGTATTTTTGCAGACCACTTGGGAATTTTCGTCGATTTATGTTTCGGTAATTTGCAACGGGCGGGTAGTACCGATTTGTGGTTAGCTACATTCGCATACGGCTTGCAGTTATATCTAGATTTCAACGGTTACGTAGACATTGCCCGTGGTAGTGCTATGCTTTTTGGCTTGGTTCTACCTGAAAATTTCGACTTTCCTTATTTCAGCACCAATATTTCAGAATTTTGGCGGCGCTGGCACATGACTCTGGGAGATTGGCTACGTAACTATGTCTACTTTCCTTTGGGTGGTTCCCGGCGGGGTTTAGTCCGTACCTGCTGGAATTTATTTATTGTGATGCTAATTGCTGGTATCTGGCACGGTGCCGCTTTGGGTTATGTCGTTTGGGGCATATTCCACGGATTGGCCTTGGTGGCTCATCGACTTACAGATTCTATAAGCGATCGCTCTGAAAATCTAGAACAATTCTGGCAAAATCCTCTGGGTATCTTTGTCGCTTGGTTCTTAACTCAATTGATGGTTTTTACCTCTTGGATTTGGTTCCGTCTACCTAATCTCCAAGACTCTTCTTTGGTAATTCGGCATCTTTGGGGTTATCCGGCTGACGCCCAGTTTGCTGAAAAGGTCTATGTGGATGCCTTAAATATGAGCCAATCCCAACTCACTTGGGTACTTGTAGCTTTAGCTGCCCTTATGGCTGTAGTCTATGCCTTTAACCGAATCCTGAAGTTAGAGTTTAACTGGCCTCTTAAGCTTGTATTCGTCCCTCTATGTTTCTATGCTGTTTGGTTATTAGCTCCTGAAGGCAGTTTGCCCTACATCTACTTTGATTTTTAACTGGACTATCAGACAATATAGAACTTATTATCTCGTTACAAATCAGCAAGACTTAAAATGTTTCTAAATGGTAAATTGTAAAGAAGTGTAAAGGAAAAAAACTAGGCGATCGCATCCTTAAAAGTGATAGCTAGTTTGTTGTTGAAGTGGCTTAAAAAGCTTTAATTCACTACCTTGTATGGCTTTATTTATAGTAGGAAAACTTTACAGTTCGATGAGCTTGTTAAAGAATTATATTACAGAATATTAAGTCACAGATTGCATCAAAGTAAATTCATGTAGACTGTATTTCAGCAGGCGAAATAAACTCCGCTTGTTCCATATTTAACAATCCATAGCACTTATAAAACAATGACCACAACCTTACAACGGCGCTCCGACGCTAATGTATGGGATCGCTTTTGCGAGTGGATCACCAGCACCGACAACCGCATATACATCGGTTGGTTTGGTGTACTTATGATCCCAACCCTACTAGCTGCTACAACCTGCTTCGTAATTGCTTTCATCGCTGCTCCTCCTGTGGACATCGACGGCATCCGCGAACCAGTTGCAGGTTCTTTGATCTACGGAAACAACATCATCTCTGGTGCAGTTGTTCCTTCTTCAAACGCCATCGGCTTGCACTTCTACCCAATTTGGGAAGCAGCTTCCTTAGATGAGTGGTTGTACAATGGCGGCCCTTACCAGTTAGTAATTTTACACTTCTTGCTCGGTTGCGCTGCCTACCTTGGTCGTCAGTGGGAACTTTCTTACCGCTTAGGTATGCGTCCTTGGATCTGTGTAGCTTACAGCGCGCCTTTGGCTTCCGCTACCGCAGTATTCTTGATCTACCCAATTGGTCAAGGTTCTTTCTCTGATGGTATGCCTTTGGGTATCTCTGGAACCTTCAACTTCATGATTGTGTTCCAAGCAGAACACAACATCTTGATGCACCCCTTCCACATGTTAGGTGTGGCTGGTGTATTCGGCGGTTCATTGTTCTCTGCAATGCACGGTTCTCTAGTAACTTCTTCCTTGGTGCGTGAAACCACCGAAACCGAATCACAAAACTACGGTTACAAGTTCGGTCAAGAAGAAGAAACCTACAATATCGTTGCAGCCCACGGTTACTTCGGTCGTTTAATCTTCCAATACGCTTCTTTCAACAACAGCCGTTCGCTGCACTTCTTCCTAGCAGCTTGGCCTGTCGTCGGTATCTGGTTCACCGCTTTGGGTATCAGCACGATGGCATTCAACTTGAACGGTTTCAATTTCAACCAATCAATCATTGACTCCCAAGGTCGCGTTATCAGCACCTGGGCAGACGTAATCAACCGCGCTAACCTGGGTATGGAAGTAATGCACGAGCGTAACGCTCACAACTTCCCTCTAGATTTGGCTGCTGGTGAAATTACACCTGTAGCAATGACTGCTCCTGCTATCAACGGTTAATACTTCAGTATTTGTTAGATAAAAAGCGCCCTCCACAAATGGAGGGCGCTTTTTTTGTTAGATTCAAGCTATCGCACCAGATGCAGATAGGGTGATTAAAAGTAGAGTATTTCCAGGTTTGTGGTTAGCTCCCACCTCACTAATTACAGGTGATATGACGACAGTTTTAGCAGTACTGCAACAAGGTTTAAATTCAAAAGAACACGCTAGAGTTTGTTCAGGATTTAACTTAGCAAAACTTAAAAATAATGTCTTGAAAAATACAAATTATTAATGTAAAACGTGATATTAGGAGCCGGGAAAGTTTTCCCTTTTTTACACAGTCTCCCTGGGGAAGTTAGTTAACAGCATTTTTGGTGCGAGGTAAATTCCAGAGAGCCCCGGCTATTAGGGAGAAAGTATTTGGCGAAAGTCCTTGAAAACACTATAAGTCTCAATTCCTGAGAATTGGGAAAGTTTGTTGTCAGCTTATAAACAACACAGTTATGTCCACAACTTTAGGAAGAAGCGAAAGCGGCAGCCTGTGGGATCGTTTCTGTCAATGGATTACTAGCACCGACAATCGGCTTTATATCGGCTGGTTCGGGGTTTTAATGATTCCTACCCTATTGACCGCTACCATTTGTTTCATTATTGCCTTTATTGCTGCACCACCCGTTGATATTGACGGAATTAGGGAGCCAGTTTCTGGTTCTTTATTATACGGCAATAACGTCATCACTGGTGCTGTTGTACCTACATCTAACGCGATTGGTTTGCACTTTTACCCCATTTGGGAAGCTGCTTCAATGGATGAATGGCTCTACAACGGTGGCCCTTATCAGCTCATTGTCCTGCACTTTCTGATTGGTATTTTCTGCTGGCTTGGTCGGCAATGGGAGTTAAGCTATCGTCTAGGAATGCGTCCTTGGATTTGCGTAGCTTACTCTGCTCCTGTAGCTGCTGCGACTTCGGTTTTTTTAATTTATCCGATTGGTCAAGGTAGCTTTTCTGACGGGATGCCTCTGGGGATTAGCGGCACATTTAACTTCATGTTGGTATTCCAAGCCGAGCATAACATTCTCATGCACCCATTCCATGAATTCGGTGTAGCTGCGGTGTTCGGCGGTGCTTTTTTCGCAGCAATGCACGGTTCTTTAGTGTCTTCCTCTCTAGTCAGAGAGACAACAGAAGCTGAATCTATAAACTATGGTTACAGGTTTGGGCAAGAACAAGAAACCTATAGCATTGTAGCGGCTCACGGTTACTTTGGGCGGTTAATCTGGCAATATGCCAGCTTTAACAACTCGCGTTCCTTGCACTTTTTCTTAGCAGCTTGGCCTGTAGTTGGTATCTGGTTGACGGCATTGGGCATCAGTACGATGGCGTTTAACCTTAACGGGTTCAACTTTAACCAATCAATTCTTGACTCCAAAGGTCATGTAGTTAATACATGGGCTGATGTACTGAACCGGGCCAATTTGGGTATAGAAGTGATGCACGAGCGCAATGCTCACAACTTCCCCTTGGATTTAGCGGCGGGTGAGGCAGTACCTTTGGCAACGATGTCTACGAGGGGCTACGCCTACGCACCTGTAATTCACGGTTAATTGTAATTTAAAATTCACTGCGCTCTCTGTCTAGAGGGCGCTTTTTTCATGCATAAAGCTATAGTTATACAAATATTTACATAGATAAAATATAAAAAAATATCTGGTGTATTTGGGTACAATTACTAAATTGTTGCTCATTTATATTAGTAAATGCATTGGTATAAATAAAAATAATTATCAAAACTGTAAGCAGTGAGTAAACTAACTACTGAAGGTTATCCCTGGATACATACATTGTGTTTCCACAGACTACAAATCTCAGATTTTAATTTTTGTCTCAATTCAATATAAAATCTAAAACTTAAAATCCAAAATCAACATGGCAAACCTAACTCCTAATTCTAGTTTTAGTTTGACACTGCGCTTACAGATTCCAAATCGTGTAGGAATGTTGGCATCGGTAACTCAGGCGATCGCAACTACTGGCGGTAATCTTGGTCAAATTGATTTAATCGAGCAAACCCGCAAAGAGTCCACCCGCGATATTACTGTGGATGCTGCTAGTACTGAACACGCTGAAACGATTGTACAAGCAATCAAGGTGTTGCCAGATATCAAGTTACTTAGTGTTTACGATCGCACCTTTAATTTGCATCGTGGTGGCAAAATCAGCATTGCTAGCAGAATTCCCCTGAAGAGTGTGTCTGATTTAGCAATGGCTTACACCCCCGGAGTTGGTCGAATTTGTACAGCGATCGCTCAAGATCCAGAGGAAGTTTACAACTTAACCATCAAACAAAACACTGTTGCCATTGTTACCGATGGTAGTGCCGTTTTAGGTTTGGGAAATCTCGGGCCAGCTGCCGCCCTACCAGTCATGGAAGGTAAAGCCATGCTATTCAAGGAATTTGCGGGGCTGGATGCTTTTCCTATCTGTCTCGCCACCCAAGATACAGAAGAAATTATCCAAGCAGTTAAGAATATTGCTCCGGTGTTTGGAGGCGTGAATTTAGAGGATATTGCTGCACCTCGCTGCTTTGAAATCGAAAAGAGATTACGCCGAGAGTTAGATATCCCCGTTTTTCACGACGATCAGCACGGTACAGCAATTGTCACCTTGGCAGCGTTGTTTAATTCCCTGAAACTGGTACATAAATCCTTAGCAGAAATCAAGATTGTGATTAACGGTGCTGGGGCGGCGGGAGTGGCGATCGCTCGGTTACTCCGTAAAGCTGGGGCAGAAAAAATCTGGATGTGCGACTCTAAAGGGATTATCTCTACCAATCGCACCGATTTGACAGAGGAAAAACTCGAATTTGCTGTGAAAGGTCAGGGTACATTAGCGGGTGCAATGCAAGGAGCAGATGTGTTTATTGGTGTCAGCGCACCAGGAGTTTTGACACCAGAAATGGTGCAATCGATGGCCAAAGATCCAATTATCTTTGCAATGGCAAATCCGATTCCAGAGATTCAGCCAGAATTAATCAGTAAAGATGTTGCTGTCATCGCTACCGGTCGTAGCGACTACCCAAATCAAATCAATAACGTCCTCGCTTTTCCTGGGGTATTCCGTGGTGCTTTAGATTGTCGGGCACAGACAATTACCATCAAAATGTACCTAGAAGCCGCAAGTGCGATCGCTTCTTTAGTTAAGCCTTCAGACTTGAATCGGGAACATATTATTCCTTCAGTCTTTGATGAGCGCGTTGTCACTGCTGTTGCTGCTGCTGTGCAACGTGCCGCGCGGGAAGAAGGTATCGCGCGGAATTAATTAACTAAGGGACTTCCAAATAAAAAAATATTCAATTATTGATTGTGGGGTGGGCATCTTGCCCGCCATATAAACTGAGCACTCATGTTGTCCACCCCACAAGATTGGATAATTTATTTCTTGGATTTCCCTAAAATAATCACTTTCATGGGATGCGCGTCTCACTCGTCCCTGAGTTTTTAGGCTGCAATCTATTTGCGCTATAAACTGATGTTAAACAGATGAGAATTGATGCATGATTGGTGATTAGATGAGTTGGGGCTACCAATTTAGGAGCAAAGTAACACATCTAAAACACCATCATGTCAACTGTTTGCAATGAAGTATCAAGTTGGGGACGAGTTTTTACAAGAACTACCACTGATTTTAGGGGGGCCAATCCTCAAACATACTGAGCCAGAGTCTGTGACAGTATGGATGGCACTGAAACAGTCTTGTCAGGTAGAACTTAAGGTTTATGACACAACAAATGATGGTGAAACACTAGGAAATTGCTTATTGGAGGGAGAACGCTCTACCTTTGCTCTGGGTAAGTATCTTCATGTAGTTGCCATCACGGCTCAGTCTACAATTGGACATCGCCTAACTGGAGGTCACATCTATGCATACGACCTCCAGTTTAATGTTGCTGACCAAACCCTGCAAATGCAACAAGCATTATGTTCAAACTCCTCTCCTCCAGTTAGCATCAGCTACTTCGATCATCAAAAACCAACCTTTGCTCTACCGCCAAACCGTCTTCAAGATTTGCAAATTGTCCATGCTTCCTGCCGTAAACCTCATGGGCATGGGTTTGATGCACTGCCAATTCTCGATAGTATGATTCAGGCGTCAGCAAATCAACCCCAGCACCGCCCTCACCAGCTGTTCCTCACCGGAGATCAAATTTATGGAGATGATGTAGCAGAACCATCTCTGTGGGTTGCCACTACTCTTGGTGATGCCCTCTTGGGTTGGGAAGAACGACTGCCGGTGAATGGAGTGTACTGCACTCCCCAGCAGCTACCCCCTAGAGAGCGGGCTGATGTGGCAACAAATCAAGCTGGTTTGACGGCAGGACTACATAATAAAGCAGAGAAAGTCAATAGTCATCTTTTCAGTCTGGGTGAATATTACGCTACTTATTTACTCGCTTGGTCGCCAGTGTGCTGGCCGACAACATTTCCCAAAGGGCAGCAAGTAATGCGCGATCGCCATGCTATCAAAGACTGGAATCGCGCAGTCAAGCATTTGCGACAATTCATCTATACCCTTTGGAAAGTGCGCCGCGCCCTTGCCAATATCCCCATGCACAGCATCTTTGATGACCATGATGTTACTGATGACTGGAATTTAAACCAAGCTTGGTGTTTGCGCGTGCTGGGGCAACCATTAGGGCGAAGAATAGTCCAAAATGCATTGTTAGCTTATACAGTATTTCAAGGTTGGGGCAATACACCAGAGCAATTTGCACAAGGAAAATCAGGTGAAAAGCTGTTGGCGGCTGCACAAGCTTGGTCAGCTTCTCAAGGGAGAGATGCAAAAGCTAATCAGGCGATCGCTCGTTATCTAGGTATGCCAGCCATCGACCCCCACACAAACTTACCTGTTTTAGTCCGAGACGGTGCAGTATTTATTCTGGATCGAGATCCGGAAGCGCTGACTTGGCATTATATAGTCCGCAGCGATTGCCATGAAGTAATTGTGCTGGATACCCGTACATGGCGAGGTTATCCAGCCGATCAAAAACCAATTGCGCCGCCGATGCTGTTGTGTCCAAAGGCTTTTGAGCAACAACTACTTTTACCTTTACAACAAGTAACTGAACAAACTCAGATTAAAACTACATTTGTGATTGCGCCCACAAATGTTTTTGGATTACAAGTGATTGATTGGATTCATCATTGGCACTTAAACCAGGAGAAAGTTTTTTCAACAGATGTTGGAGATGCCTGGAATATCAATGTTGAAGCACTGGCGAAATTCCTAACTACTTTGTTTGAGGAACGTCAACAAGTCGTGATTTTATCTGGGGATATTCACTACAGTTCTGTTGCTCACTTATCTTATGCACGCACCCATTCCAAATTACAATCTGTCTTGGTACAGTTAACCGCTAGTGCATTGAAGAACGAAGAGATGTTGACGCGGCTGATTCATACACGATTAAAAGATTGGCTGCTACCAGAAAAGGTACGACATTGGATCGGCTGGATTAATCCACCCAATATGGTAGAAATTTCCGAGAAACAATTACACCATAATCGTCACCTACTGAATAACCCTGACTGGCATTGTGTGCTGGAGTGGATACCTAGAAACAGTGTTCAGACTTCCACCTATACAGCAGATATATTATCCTTGATAGCTCCTTGGAAGCGAGCCGAAAATGCCAAATGGAAATGGTTACAACCTCTGATTTTTTGGAAATCTCGTTGGTTTCAGGAGGGACGAGAGGTAGTTGGATTGAATAATTTAGCTCTAGTTCACTTCGAGTTAGCAGATGAGAGTAGTTCTTGCAAAGTTATGCAAGATTTGTACTGGTTTTCTTGTTGGTATCCAACCCAAATTGTTTACAGCCGTTTTGAGAGCCAGTTAACGCCGAATCAGTCATTGTTAAGATGACCCCGGAAGATCCCCCTAACCCCCCTTAAAAGGCTATCCATCTGGCAGAAGGGTTAGGCAATCAGTGAAACTTAGACCCAGTTACCGACACATATATGAACTTGGGCTTCTTGGCAGGAGTATGAGCAAGCGATCGCTAACTTGCTCAACGAGAAGGTAAAGAGTTACTACAGTAGTTTGGAATATTATTAACTAATAGCTTTTTCAAAAAGATATACATCACCCTGTTGATATTCCAATTTAAAAATTGACCGATTTTTTCAAACATTTCCTAAGTTAGAAAGAGATTTTGAAGTTGCAGCCCAACCTGGATGGCAACATTAAGTAAGACATAATGAAACTTATTCAATTCAGCAATATCTTGAGAAGAATTATTTTGTCATAAATTCTATCTATTATGGCGTTTACTAATCACATGAGGTACATCATATTCCCCTCCTCGCTTGCGGGGAGGGGGTTGGGGGTGGGGTTCTTGTACCTCACTCAACTGAGAACCGCTGTATTTCAAAATTATGAACTCATGTCAAAGTATCTATTCTTTCAGCAAAGGTTGTTGAATACTTTGCTGTAATATTAAGACTGGTTTACCAAGCTGCTATGATGCCATATAAAGCAGGCTTTAGTAGGGAAATCCTAGAGGTTGGAGATGATTATCCCGATTTTAAATATGCGTCTATTCCGAGAAAAAGAATGGTTATTTAGCTTACTGATAATATCTCTATTTCTATGGCTGATATTTTTGGGAAACTCCCCTTTGCGAGATTGGGATGAAGGTACTGTGGCACAGGTTGCCCGTGAAATTTGGCGCGCCCCATTTGGTTCAATGCATTGGCTCTACCCCACCTTGGGAGGAGAACCTTATCATAATAAGCCACCCCTGATGCACTTATTAATTGCTTGGACTTACTCGATCGCAGGTGTGAATGAGTGGACAACGCGTCTACCGGGTGCAGTGTTAACTGCCTTGGGAGTGCCTTTGCTTTACTTGGTGGGATGTTTGCTTTTTAACCAAAGTTTACCAGCTCTGTTTAGCGCTTTAGTTTACCTAACGATGTTGCCTGTGCTGCGTCATGGAAGGCTAGCAATGCTAGATGGTACAACTATTACCTTTTTCTTGCTGCTGTTGTTTTGTTTGCTAAAAGCACGCCAGAATCGTCGATATGCTCTAGGCGTGGGATTTTGTCTAGGGTTAATCACTCTTACGAAAGGGATGATAGTTTTGCCACTAGGAGCGATCGCTTGTCTATTCCTGATTGCAGATCGGCAGTTTGCTTTGTTAACAAGCCCCTATTTATTAGCGGGAATATTTTTAGGAAATGCACCTGCGATCGCTTGGTTTGTCGCTCAATGGCAACATTATGGCGAAACTTTCTTCCAAGTGAACTTTCAAACACAAACCTTTGATCGCCTGACACGATCTGTTGAAGGTCATAGTGGGCCACCCTGGTACTATTTAATTGAGTTAATTAAGTATAGTTTTCCTTGGCTACTATTTTTACCAGGAGGTTTTTATCTAGCTTGGAAAAAACGTCATACTACCTGGGGTAGTTTAATTATTATTGGCACAATTATTTACTTAGGAACTATCTCTTTAATGAGAACTAAGCTCCCGTGGTATGTTATGCCTGTATATCCATTTTTAGCTTTGGCAATTGGTGCAAAACTTAGCGACATTTGGCAGTATGGTCATTTTAAGGTGCGAAGTTTGACAATATTTCTGGCTATTATCGCCATTGCTGGTTTAGGGGGTTGTGTTTACTTTATTCTTGCCAAGAAAGAGCCTAGTCTCATAGTCATGAGCCTTGTTTTGGCAATAAGTATGAGCATCGCAGTATGGCTAATTAGACACCGCGATCGCAACTTTATTCCAGTGCTATTTTCTGGGATGTACTTAGTTTTAGCACTGTTAATGAGTTCGCAATCATGGATTTGGGAATTAAAAGAAGCTTTTCCAGTTAAACCAGTAGCTGAATTAATTCGAGCAAATGTTTCAACAGGAACACAAATTTACACTTCTTTTGCTTATGGGCGTCCCAGTTTAGACTTTTACTGTGATTGCAAGGTAACTCCTGCACCTCTGCCCACTTTACAACAAATGTTATCTAATAAATCTTATTTACTGTTAGACGATGGGGCTTTGCAGCAAATCAATTTAACTAATAGTAAAATTATCGGATCGGTTCAAGGATTTACACTGATTTCACCATAAGTTAAATATGTAAGATATCTCTAACTATTTTCATCTTCATTAATTTCTCTTTGTTAGAAATTGTATCAGTTTAGTTCGCTGTGTCCAAATACTACATCATATTTTAAATTGCTAAGGTACAAAAGTACCCTACCCACGCTAATATAAATTTCATCAAAGTTTTGTAGTTTGGACATATTGCCCAAACTACTTATACAAAGTTAAATGTGTAACAGCTTATCTTTGTTTAAGGACTTGCAAAAATAAATTATCCAAAATTATTTATAGATTTGTAGGGGCGCAAGGCCTTGTGCCCCTACGACGGGATATTTTTTTAACTGGAAGTTCCTTACTACCTGTCATGCTACTACGAGCCTTCATTTGTTACTTGAAGAATCGATTGACTCGATTGGGCTAGATAGATACCTGCTAAAACTACGGCAAAAGTAGCCCAGTCAAACAAACCTACTTGTTCTGAAAAAATGAACCAAGCAAAAATAGAAGCTAGAACTGGTTCTAGAAGAAGTGTGACGGCGACAACGCCTGAAGATATTCTACTGAGGCTATAAGCTAAAAGTCCCTGACCCAGCACTTGACAGAAAAGAGCTTGAAAAATGATGAAAAACCAACCCGTCCAGGAATAGGGGAATAGTCTATTTTCGAGGAATGGTAGCACTGGTAGTAGAAACATTGTTGTCACTCCACAGCGCCACAGCATGATAGTTGCAGTACTAAATTTGGCTCGGAGTCTTTCTATCAGCAGCATACACGTAGCCATGAAAACCGCAGTTAGCAATGCTAATGCATCACCTAATATTTGATCGGTTGCAAATTGTACCTTATTGAGTTCAAATGCGATCGCTCCTCCCAAAGCAACGATCAGACCAATCACAAATCTGTTGTCGAAACGCCGACCAAATAATAAATACCCTGCCAAAGCAACAAATAGGGAGTTCAAATTAGACAGTAAAGCCACGTTGGCAACACTAGTTTGACTCAGCGACCAAGCCCACAATAGAAGGTAGGTTCCAGCAGAGGTTCCCATTGCCAACAATAGCCACACTTCTTGACTTGTAAAAGGCTTCTGTTCTATAGATTGTTTATCAAGCAAGGTAGGAGTAATATTATTTCCTGCCCCCTGCCTCCTGCCTCCTTCAATAGATTGTTGGTAGCGGAAAGCCTCAAGTCCATTCCACAAACCAAAGACAACCGTCGCAATCCAACTGCGATGAAATACTACAGCATTTGCACCAATTTCTTGTTGACACAATTTGGTCAGAGATGGTGCTAAAGATATGGGAATTAGAGCAAACAATAATGAGACAGTTCCTAATAAAGCTGGTGTTTCGGAGAATTGTTGCTTTAGGAATGACACTTTAATCGTCATACTTTGAACGAAAGTGTTAATTATATTTTTGACTGATTCTTGGAACGGCAAATTAACAGTATCTTGGCTAGATACGGCTAAGTATAAACCCATTAAAACTACAGCGAAACCTACCCAATTTGAGAAAGTTAATGTTTCCGAAAAAATTACCAGAGCAAAAATGCCGCTAAATACTGGCTCTAACAGATGCACCAAGGAGACAATCACAGAGGAAAACTTGGCAAGGCTATAGGTCAAAAGCCCATGACCTAAAACTTGGCAAATTAGCGCCAAGCAAATTACCCAAAGCCACCCACTGACTGTAGAAGGAAAAAGCTGATCTTGAGTAAACAAAAGTATGGGGAGGATCGCTAAAGCCGCGATCGCACAGATCCACAATTGAATTGTAGCTGGAGAAAATTTGGTTCGTAATTTTTCTACGATCACCAAGTATGCACTCAATAAAACCGCCGAAACGATGGCAGCCAAGCTTCCTTGAACCTCGTCTGTAGCAATTTGCAACTCCTCAAATTCAATAGCGATCGCTCCGCCAAGGGCGATAACCATCCCAATCAGGAATTGGTTCTCAAAACGCTGACGAAATAACAGCCACACCCCTAAGCTAGTAAATATGGGAGCGAGATTATGCAACACACTAGAAATTGCAACGCTAGTTTGAGTCAGCGACCAAGCCAACAAAACTAAAGTGGCAGCCCAAAGAATACCAGCACCTAGCAACAGCAAAATATCCTGGCTGGTGTAGGGCTGCTGTTCTACAGGTTTGTCTCCAGAAAATCGCTGCCGTACTGCCTTGTATCCATGCCACAGAAAAAAGACCACACTAGCAAGCCAAAAGCGATTAAATACAGTAGCGCTGGGGCTGAGTTCAATTTCGCTCAATTTCATAAAAATAGAGCCAAAAGATATGGCACCTACACCTAGAAATAATGAAGCGATCACTATCTTCGTTTGATTGGATACATTCATTAGGAAATTTAAATTCAATTTTTTAGCAATAATGGATTAAACCCTCTAAGCAATCCAATCTCTTGGGCAAATCCTACAGCTATTTTGGCTAGTAGTATCACAAAAGCGCCTAATATTCAACGAGCACGGCAAATAACAAGAGATAATGGGTCTAGAATCCCGCCAAGTGGGTGTTGAACCCAACCATATTGCCAATTCTTTGTGCCAAGTGCAATTTGCATAAGCATATTTCTACTCTACGCGGCTAAGATACTAATTTTTTTGAAATATTGACAATTGAGAGCTAACAGGCTATCCAACTTTTCTTTTTATCAGTATTTGCGTGTTCAAAGCAGTGAGCTGAGGCGCAGTCCGCCGTAGGCATTGCTGTCTTAAATTCGGTGAAATTTGCATAAGAGATTGCTAATAAAAAAATTACCCAAATGAACGAACCAAAGAGACGCAGAGAACACAGAGAAATGAAGGGGAGAGAGTTGTTTCGTCAGTTTTGTGGATATTTTTTGATTTGAAAGTCCCTAAGCGACCCAATTCCAAATAGTAAAGTTGATCGCATAAACAAAGAGCAATATGATAAACCAAATAAATACTATATATTTCCAACGTTGCTGCTTGGAAAACAACAAGCCTAATGCAAGCGAGAGCGATACAATACCGTAAGCATAACGATTAATAGACGCCAGGGCTCCAGAGAATATTAGCATTAACAAAGAGCAAAAACCGTATATTGTAGCAACATTGTTAAGTTGGGTGCGGTAGTGCCACAACAAATAGCCGCCACCAAAGACCATAACAACTTTAATCAAACTATCTTTGCCCACTAATATAGCATCCGTAAATATATACCACCAACTCGGTTGCGCCCATGCCTTATGTACATGAACGAATGCTAAAGGATCTCCAAAACTAATAGCGCAATATACAGAGAATAAAAGTATCCCCACTGCTACAAAGAGACCCGCTATATAGGCGCTTAGGGATCTCCGTTCTATCCATGCTACGAAAATGAACGTGGGTAGTAATGTAATTCCTGTCGGCCGTGTCGCACTAGCTAATGCACCACAAAAAGCAGCCCATACATACTGACGGTTATCAAATGCTCGTAAAGCTGCTGTAGTCAAAAATAGAAATAGTCCTTCAGTATAAATTACTGTGCCATATAAAGAAAAAGGACACCAAGCCATCACAGCAATTACCCATTTTGCAGCATCAATACCATGACGTTCTTTTGTCCAAGAGTACACAAGAAGCAACGCACCAAGAAAAGTTAAATTGCTTAACAGTGTACCAGCCACTTCAAACGGCAAACCAAACGTCATCAGCCCGCGAATGAGTAACGGAAATAAAGGATAGAAAGCAACAGAATACTGATTTCCATCATCAACATAGTTATAACCTTCAAGTGCAATTCTCCGATACCACTTACCATCCCAATGAGAGAAGAGTTCCCAACTGGGTTTAGGAATAAAATCGGGAGAAAAGTCTAGCGGATATGGAGGGTGCCAATGTGGTTGTACAGGTGATGTATATATTAAAGGAGCAACAACTTGCATTGCAACTATAATTACAAGTCTGCTCAAAAGCCACATCGCAATTACAAAAAAGTACCCATTAACTTTGAAACTATAATTTTGTTCAAGTGTATTTTTTGCCAAATCTTTTTTTTTCATCAGACTAAAAATTAATAAGTAAAGGTAAATATACCAGTCTGCTTTAATTTTTGAAATTATTTGCGTAAAGAGAAAGCGGGGAAGAAGTTTTTTCGGGGTGTACTGATTTTTTTCATAAATCAAATACGAGTCCTATAGATTTAAATTAATGGATTGGGTCTGGTGTAGGGATATGGACAAGAGGACACAGGTACATTTTCCCTACGTCTCTTTTTTGGCGCGTTAGTGTATCGATTATAGTGATTGCTGTGATTAAAGAGTCCCAAGCAATTTATAGTGAGAGTTGTCTGTAAATCCTTAAGCAATTGTGAAAGCGATTACTCTCGTTGGTTCCACTGGTTCTATTGGTACTCAGACTTTAGATATTGTCACTCAGTACCCAGATCAGTTTCGGATTGTGGGATTGGCAGCTGGGAGCAATGTTGAAATGTTGGCTGCTCAAATTCGGCAGTTTCGGCCAGAAATAGTAGCTATTTGCTCAGAAGATAAATTACCAGCGCTCAAAGAAGCAATCATTGACCTTGATCCCCAACCGATTATACTGGCAGGTGACGCCGGAGTAATAGAAGTAGCCCGTTATGGCGATGCTCAAACCGTTGTTACTGGTATTGTTGGTTGTGCTGGTTTGCTACCCACGATCGCAGCAATTGAAGCTGGTAAAGATATTGCCTTAGCAAACAAAGAAACTCTGATTGCTGGGGCCCCTGTGGTTTTACCCCTAGTCGAAAAACATGGTGTAAAATTACTCCCTGCTGATTCCGAACATTCCGCAATCTTTCAATGCCTCCAAGGTGTTCCCAAGGATGGCTTGCGGAAAATTTTGCTTACTGCATCTGGTGGAGCTTTCCGCGACTGGGATGTGGAGAAGTTAGCAGATGTAACCGTTGCTGATGCTCTCAAGCATCCTAATTGGTCGATGGGACGGAAAATCACAATAGACTCTGCTACTTTGATGAATAAAGGACTGGAAGTAATTGAGGCTCACTTCCTGTTTGGGTTGGATTATGACAATATCGAAATTGTCATTCATCCCCAGAGCATTATTCACTCACTGATTGAACTGCAAGATACTTCCGTTTTAGCCCAACTAGGTTGGCCAGATATGCGCTTACCCTTGCTGTATGCTCTATCTTGGCCCGATCGCATCTACACAAACTGGGAACGACTAGATTTAGTCAAAGCTGGAAATTTAACCTTCCGCGAACCAGATCACCAAAAGTATCCTTGTATGCAGTTGGCTTATGCTGTGGGTAAAGCTGGTGGTTCGATGCCAGCTGTGTTGAATGCCGCCAATGAGCAAGCTGTAGCTTTATTTTTAGATGAAAAAATTCGGTTTTTAGATATTCCTCGGTGTATCGAATTGGTGTGCGATCGCCATCAAAATGATAACCGTGCTAATCCCTCTTTAGATGACATTTTGGCAGCAGATAAATGGGCAAGGCAAGAAGTTTTAACAGCGACTGAAAAGTTAGAAACTCACTCGCGGATAATTTCTCTGCGATAAAAACCTTCAGTTCACATTGGACTGAGGATTAGAAATTGATGCCTAGTCCCCAATCTCTAATCCCCAGCCTTTTATCCAATTAATATAGAAATCATTTCACTTTATAGCAAAGACATACTCACCTAACTATAAAAAGTAAACCAATTGAAGATAGTCGGTGGCTTCCGGATCAGCCATAATTTTTATGTATATCTATAAATTGATATTCAGATAAAAATTCCAAAAATTTACAAAAACTTTGCAAATAATCAGCATGGCATATAAATAATTATCTGATTTTTCGGTAAGATATCCCCAGGCTAATTATCACAAAAAACCATTTTAGTTAAAATTAAAAATTGGTTTTATCATCTTTTATACCAGTGATTATTACCAAAATAAAAGCTTACCCTTTCTGAATCAGCCCACTCTCAGACAAGGGAAATTATTAAGGAATTAATATATATGATTATTACGTTGATTATAGCTTGGATAGTCTTCATAATATTATGGAAGTTGCTGAAAGCAACCGTGAGCACGGCATTAACTCTTGCGGCAATCCTTGTTTTATTAAATATTAGTTTTGGCATTACTCCCCAAGATATTTGGCATTACGTAATGCAGTTTGCTCAAAATCTATCGCAGATCCAAACTGGAAAGTAAAAATCTATACTTCACTTTTGCTAATGAAAGGTGAAGTATAAAATATGAAATGACAACCTTTCTTAATCAATTGTTATTTAATGCTGAAATCTTGGCTAAAGCATCCTTAAAACTCGGCGGTAACTGACGCATAATCTTGCCTCTGTCGCGATCTAAAGCCACTAATGTCACCTTAGCCGTGACGTATAATTCTTGTCCATCAGTTGAGACAATGGCATAATCCCAATTGATGCGGACACCTGTCACCTCAGCCATGCGGGTTTTTACCAGCACTGCCATACCCAATTGAATTGAACGGTGATAGCGCACCGACAGTTCTACAACTGGTAAATCGCAGCCTATAGCGACTAAATCAGCAAATTCAATCCCTATAGATCGCAAGCATTCAATCCGCGCTTCTTCCATCCAAGCTATGTAGGAACCGTGCCAGACAACACCTGCATAGTCAGTGTGGTGGGGTTGCACTCTGACAGGATATTCAAACCAATTCCCAAACTCGTGACTGGATGGATTGTCAAGGGCGCTGGTTGGTGGTAGTTTTGGTCGGCTGGGTTTTTCTTCTGACATCTTCAAATTTCTCAGTGCCTATAAATTTTCCAAATTATTGAATAGCATAAAAATTAATTGCGTTGCCGGACTTCTTGATTTAATATTGACCTTCCGAGCATAGGGAGTGTTTTGTTATGCAGCCTAATCTCCGGCATGTGAGTGTTATTACTTTATCTCTACTTAGCTTACTAGGTTTTGGGATGGTGTATCCAGACAACAATCAGGTAAATACAAATGCAAGGTTGAGGTACGAATCTGGAGAAAAAGCTCAAGCTTTACCTAAGAATAATCAACTTTCAGAAATTGCAAGGCTCAACGAAGAAGCTATCAAAGAATCTCGCCAAGGTCAATTGCAAGAAGCGTTGCAGAGATTACAGAAAGCACTAGCCATCAGCAGAGAACTTGGAGAGCGCTCTTGGGAAGCAGTAACATTCAACAACATCGGCAGAATCTACCAAAATCAAAAAAAGTATTCTGAAGCACTTCAATCCTATCAGCAAGCCTTATTAATTAACAAAGAACTTGGGGATTTGGTTCGACTTGGCAAAACTTACAGTAATATAGGTTACTTATTCGATATCCAAAACAAATCAGAGTTAGCAATTTTTTTCTACAAGCATTGCTTGATTAATCGTGAGAAAGCTCGCTTGAATCCATCAGTACTGAGTGCGCGGCAACCAGATGCTTACAACATAACTGTTAGACAAACATATCGCATTTTGGGTGAACGATTGCTGAAACAGGGACGTGTTGCTGAAGCACAAAGGACAATGGATTTACTCAAAGTTGAAGAACTAGAGGAATATCTTCAGAATGTGCCGGGTAATCAACGTACTGTCAAAGGTATTAATATAGCGGCAACAGAAAAACCAATTAAACAAAAGCTGGATCAAAGTGTGGATAATGCTGTTGTGCTGGGTAAAGAACTGACAACACTACGGAAAATTTCTCCCCAACAGCGATCGCTCGAACAGAAACAACGTATCGAGCAACTAGTCTTAAATCAACAGCAACTTCTAGATGGATTTAACGAATTTATCAATAGTCCTTCAGTGAAAGCACAGGTAGAGCAAATTAGCCGTACAGCTAGGCGGCAAAATTTGGATTTGGAAAGTCTCAACGAACTTCGAGATAATTTAGCGCGATTACCGCAAAAATCCGCACTACTCTACCCACTGATTTTAAAAGATAGTTTGGAATTGGTATTGGTAACTCCTGAATCCCCACCAATTCATCGCACCGTTGCTGTCAAGCGCGAAAACCTCCATCAAATAATTGATGCTTTCCGCCAAGCTTTAATCAATCCCAGTCGAAATATCAAAGCACCTGCACGCCAATTGTATGACTGGCTAATTAAACCGATAGAGAAAGACTTAAAGCTATCAGATACGCAAACTCTGATTTACGCTCCAGACGATCGGTTACGCTACATTCCTTTAACTGCTTTATATGATGGCAAACAATGGCTAGTGCAGCGCTTCAATGTAAATCACATTACATCGGCTAGCCTGACTAACTTAAACACCCCAAAACAATCTGCTTTGCGGGTTTTAGCAGGTGCTTTTACTAAAGGTAATTATGAAATCAAAGTTGGGAATCGACAGGTTGCTTTCGCTGGTTTACCCTTTGCAACGCGGGAGGTGGAAAGTCTAGCCGCTGCGGTTCCTGAAACTACGAAGCTTTTAGACGATGCCTTTACCCCCAGAGTCGCTGTACCCCAAATGGATGATTATACAATTGTCCATTTTGCGACTCATGCAGCCTTTGTGATGGGTAAACCAGAAGATTCATTTATTTTATTCGGGAATGGCGATCGCGTTAATTTTAGAAATGTCGCCACTTGGTCACTCCCGAATGTAGATTTAGTAGTGTTGAGCGCCTGTGAAACCGGCTTGGGAGGCAAGTTAGGTAATGGTGAAGAAATTTTGGGCTTCGGCTATCAGATGCAACAAACCGGTGCTAGAGCCGCGATCGCCTCTTTATGGTCTGTAGATGATGGTGGTACGCAAGCACTCATGAGTGCTTTTTATGGTATCCTCTCTACTGAAAAGCTGAGTAAAACTGAAGCTTTACGTCAAGCTCAAGTCTCATTAATTACTGGAAACTGGAAGGAAATAAGTCATAACGCACCCGTAGCAGCAGTTAATGACTTTAGTCATCCGTACTATTGGGCGCCCTTTATTTTAATTGGCAATGGACTTTAGGTGTATCGTATCTGACAGTATAATTGCTGTTACTGCCCAGATTCACCATCTGACATTTTAGTAACGTGCAATCACGGTGATTTTGACCGCAGCGGTAGGCTGAAAATCCGGCTCATGAGATTTTGGCAGTTACAAAAAATATGCGATGGGCTAGCTATGGCCAATCACTTAATGGTAATTGAGATAACGGGTAGGAGCGATCGCTAACTAACTGACTATTAACGATTAACAGTTACCGATAATCAATTTCTAATTTGCTACCGACCTTTGAAACCTTAATACTTCTTGGCAAGAGTTTTAGAGCCTGTATCACTTTGCATAGATTGCTTGACAAGATCGGCTAATTCGTCTAGTTGGCTAATTGCCTCCGCACCCTCTAGCTTCATTAATTCGCGGTCATCGCGCATTTCTGTCCAAGTAATGCCGTAATCGGACACTAAAAATCTAATCAGATGGTTATCACCCAAGCTAACCATAAACGATGCACTATTCATTTGGTCGCCACAGGTATAGCAGGATGCTGGATACCCACGACGCTCTAATACAATCGCCAAGGCTTGCAGGTTCATTACTAAGTCTTGGACGAATTGTCGATGTTGATGTGCTAGTCTCAGAAACACTTTTGTCCTCCAGACACCACAGTAATTTGAGTTTCTTTTATATTTTCTTTAGATTTTCTCACCCATTGGTATTGTAAACTATTCATTACAATTATCAGACAGATGATATTGAGTCGTTAATTGACTACCTTGTTTAGGGTAGTGGATCTAGGTTTTGAGAGCCGTATCAAACTATTCAGTTTGCAAATTCAAAATTTCGGACAGAATTGCTAAATTTAACTATATCTTTATACACTTCTGTCAGAGTACATTCCTACAGTAAGCGATCCGCTTTAAGAGTAACTTAAATCTAGCACTAGTCAACTACAAAAAAGCTACATATTTGGCTTTTATTTGCTATGTGCAGTCAAATACACAGTTATTAGATACCATAGTGTAGTTTTACATCGTTATACTGTCTCTTGCATAGATGTTTAGTCTGTTCTCTTTCTAACGTAGATTTTGGTATAGACAAATGATTAGTTATACCAAATTTCTTCCTCCTAGATATATAAAGTTAAACAGATGACAGGGAAAATGATAAATTCAGTATTTCCCAGAAATTAAATGTAATAAAGTATACATGTACGACGTAGTTAGTAGACAAATGTGAGTGTAGAATCCACAATCGAAAAACTTAGCACTAACAATACCTAAACGCAGCAGAGTAATGTTGCCATTTAGGCAATATTTCCAGGTATTTTTGGATTATTCTCAAAAAGTTGTATGAACCAAAGCACGGTAATTTAGAAGGATTATTATCTTAATTTGGTTTTGCCAAATTTAATGAATATATAATATATTTCGATTATCTATCCAAAGAAAGTAATTATTTTTTATTAATAATTCAGTTAACTAATTCGTAATTCGTCATAACGCTTTCTACAAGAGGCTGTGCCTAGCTTGCTTTCCCATAGAGTAGGCAAACTCGCTACCATTGCCCTAACGTAATTCGTAATTATTGGCAAAATGCTTATGCGTCATTAGACTTCTTGGCATTTGTCGGGGTAAAGGGGAACGTGAAAAGGGTAAAAAAACTCAAAATCCTTTCCCTTTAACCTTTTCCCTAAGAGTGCAAAAATATATTTTTGCAAGAGGTCTATTGTCTTTTTTAATAGTCTTGAATTAGTTGGATATCTAGGCTCCAACTAATTCAATTATGAATTAAGAATTAATAGACTACTTGCCACCAACCAAAAGCTGGGCCGATAAAACGAATTGTTGCCCATCCTACAATCATAAGACCAATACCTATCCAAGCACCACGAGTAGTCCAAGCGACAAATTGTTCGCCTTGAGTTTTTGTGATCGGAATCCAAGACAAGATCCGAGCCTCTTTACCGTATGTTTCCCCTAGTGTGGTTTTACGACGTTTTGCTTCACCCATAATCAGCAACTCAAATTTTACTTAGGTTCTAAATTTATCTTGCCAGAAATCATGCCTACTCCAGAGGCGATGAATAGCATCACCTTCCATAAGCTGATAATAGTTCTTGCTTCTTTGCGATCGCGCTTTGGTTGACAAAATTTAAATCGGGCATTGGGGAGCCACTGCGGTCTTGGGGTCTCCCCAAGTAGAGCAAGTGGCGTCA
>NZ_JAVRCI010000068.1:0-37288 GCF_034530835.1 Nostoc sp. DedQUE12b
AACGGCATTAGGATTTGCTCCGACTGCAAAATTGGTGGGTGTGCCAAAGCCGCCACTGCCATCGTTCAGCAGCACCGATACATTGTTGTCAGTGGAGTTCGTTACCACAAAGTCTAGTTTGCTGTCACCGTCAAAATCTGCTACAGCAACGAAACGAGGGCCTACACCGACTGTGTAGTTAGTGGGAGCGCCAAAGCCGCCACTGCCATCGTTCAACAGCACTGAGACATTGTTGTCATCAGAGTTAGCAATTACCAAGTCTTTTTTACCGTCACCGTCAATATCTGCCGTAGTAACGGAATTGGGATTTGTCCCAGATGGGAAGTTAGTCGCATTTACAAATGATACGCTCATAATTGCTTTTATTAATAGTGTTTTAGCTTCCTTACTCCTATTTCTGCTAGTAAAGCTAACATTCTTTGTTAGCAAAGTAGGAATGTCCAGCTTATTGTGTTAATCATGGCAGTAACATCAGTAAATACACTAAGCAGTATCGAGTTTATGACTCATGCAAAGGCTTTATTGGCGATCGCATTTACACATCACATCCATAGAACCCATTTGGGATCTTTTCTAGACATATAAAGGTTGCCAGAAGGCTGTTTTAAACAACCTAGTAACCAGGGGGTGGTAAATCATAGAGCAATTGATGCAAAAGTATGAAATCCGGCTTTGCACAAGACTTATAGACAGAAAAATAGAACCCAAATGGGATCTATAGTTGAAGTTATTACCCACGCATAAAACAACCCCATCCAGAAGCGAGATGAGGTTGAAAGCTATAACTATTTCTGCAAAGTAAATAAATTTTCAGACAATAGCTCGATCTATACAAGCCCTCATCTTTTCAGATAGAGTTCGGACATGGGGTTCTCTAAAAATAGAGTCGTGGTTTGCTGGGGCATTTTTAATATACAAACCACCTAAGACCATTTAACTCCAACCCATTTGGGGGTCAACCTCCCGTTTTTCCAATGCATTGCGTTCTTCTGCTCGGAATACAGTGACTCGACCTGGATAAGCTTTTAGAACGTATTCTCTGGCTGCCTGTTTATTGGCTTCTTCGATTGTTAATTTCCGGTAGTTATAAGGTACAGTCCGCCAAATTCTTAAGGAAAATTTAAAGATAAATTTTCGTAACTTTTCTTGAAGTTTATACTTCAGCCAAGAGCTTTTATTCTTGATTTGCTCAAGCACGTAATTAGTCCCAAGTTTTGTCAGGTTGTCCCAATGCTGAGAAACTCGCTTTTCTAATGGCGCTTGTTTAATATAATTAGGGCCAGTGGTATCAAATAAAGCTAACAGAGCTACTTTTTGACCTTGCTTTACGAGTTGTTGAGCCATCTCCCAAGCTACTAGCCCGCCAAAGGAAGAACCACCCAAAAAATAAGGGCCTTCAGGTTGAATAGTTTGTATCTCTTTGATGTAATGAGCCGCCATTTGTGCGAGCTTGGTAAAGGGAGCTTCTTTCCCATTTAATCCTCGTGCTTGTAGTGCATAAAATGGCTGATTTTCACCTAAATGAAGTGATAAATCTCGGTAGTAGAGGACACTTAAGCCAATTGCATGGATACAAAAAAGAGGTGGCTTAGAACCGTTGGGCTGCATTGGTACTAGTGATGACCAAGGCATCGGTTTTTCTGAGTTGATACTAGTATTACTCTCAACCTGATTATGGCTTTCTGGCAAAAGCCCTTGCTGGCGAATAAAATTAGTTAACTGCTCAATGGTTGAAGATTGCAAGATAATAGCTATGGGCAGATTTAGACCAAATGTCTTTTCAATCTGAGAAAACAGGTGTACTGCAAGTAGTGAGTTTCCACCCAAATCAAAAAAGTTGTCTTTTATGCCAATGGGATGAATACCTAAAATGTTTTCCCAGATTTTAGTTAATTGAAGTTGTAATGGATCTTCTGCTGTGGCAAATGTTTTTTCTATTTTAGAATTAGTTAGATTCAGCACAGATAAGGCTTTACGATTGACTTGGTTATTAGCATTCAATGGCAGAGAATCGACTATGAAAAAAGCAGAAGGCAACAAATGTTCAGGTAACTTTTGCTGGAGAAAACTCAGCAGTTGCTCGCTCCCAAAAGTCTCTCCTTGTTTGGGGACAACATAAGCAACTAAACTTTTATCTCCAAGAACATCTTCTTTGGCAATCACCACAGTTTTTTGTACGCCTGGATATTGATCCAAAATTGTTTCAATTTCAGCCAACTCAATGCGAAAGCCGCGAATTTTTACCTGATTGTCTAAGCGGCCTACAAACTCAATATTGCCGTCACTTAAGTAGCGTCCTAAATCACCAGTTCTGTAAAGGTATGCTCCAGATTCGCTGCTAAAGGGATTGGGGATAAATTTCTCAGATGTTAATTCGGGACGATTAAAGTAGCCTTGGGTAACACCGATACCACTGATGTAGATTTCACCAGTTACACCAATAGGAAGGAGTTGCGATCGCCCATCGAGGATGTAGATTTGGGTATTGGCGATCGCTTTTCCTATAGGAATTTCTGATCGAGTGCTGTCTTCAGTGGCAGTTTTCGGATCGTAAACCGTGGCTGTTAAGGTTGTTTCTAGCGATCCATAAGCATTCAGCCAGCGTACTTGCTTGCAAACTTTTTCTACCCAAGTTAGATAAGCATGGCGTGAAACTTTTTCACCACCAACCATAACTAAGCGCAAGCTGGCTGGCAAAGTTTGGGGAAATACAGATGGCTCTTTAATTAACTCATACCAAAAAGCAGTAGGTAAATTGACAACGCTAATCTGTTGTTGAGCAATAAATGGGAAAAACTGCGTCGTCGAGTTTTGTAGCTCTTGAGGCTGGAGAATTGCAGTAGCACCAGTAATCCAAGTGGGAAAGAGTGATTCAATGAACGTATCGCAGCTGATACTAGGTATGAGTAGTAGGCGATCGCTCTGAGTCAACTCCCAAGTTTGGCTTATTGCCAAGCTGTGGCTGACAAGATTATGGTGGGTAATAGCTATACCGTTGGGTTTTCCATTGCAGCCGGACACATACATTACGCAGGCAAGAGTCCGATCTGTGCCATAACTTTCTGGATTTTCAGTCACGTGTACGGCAATAACTTCCCAATCACTATCCAAACAGATAGCTTGTGCCTGATGCTCAGAGAGCTTCTTAACTAATGAGCTTTGGGTTAACACCAAAGATATTTGGGCATCTTCTAAAATGACAGCCAAATCATCTTGCCCAGATGTCGGAGCGATCGGTACGTAAGTTCCACCGACTTTCAAAATACCCAACAGCCCCACAATCATCTCTAGGGAAGGCTCTAGATAAAGACCGATGAGTACCCCCGATTCTACCCCTAAAGTTTGCAAATAGTAGGCTAGTTGATTTGCCCGCTGGTTAAGTTCCTGATAAGTTAGTTGCTGATTTTTAAAACTTACTGCAATATTATTTGGAGTGGCTTTAGCTTGATTTTCAAACCACTGATGGATACAAGTATACTGAGGATAATTAGCTTGTTTGCTATTCCACTCAACTAACAATTGATGTTGTTCGGGTGCTGTCAACAGGGGTAATTCAGCAATCGGGCGATCGGGATTAGCAACAATACCTTCGAGTAAAGTTTTGAAGTGTCCCAACATCCGCTCTATGGTACTGGCATCAAACATCTCGGCATTGTAATCAAATACCATGCCTAAACCATTATCCTGTTCCCGCAAGACCAATGTCAGATCGTATTTGGTTTTGCCATGATAGATGTAGCCAAATAGAGAAGTGATAGTCAAATCAGGTAGTTGCACTGATGCCATGCCACGACCATTCGACCAAGGAGGATTGAGGGAGAATTTTACCTGAAACAGTGGCGAAGTATTGCGACTTCGCTGTTCTGGTTTAAGTTCTTCAATTAGCTTCTCAAAGGGTAGGTCTTGATGGGTATAAGCCTCTAAGCAATCCTTACGCACTCGGTCTAATAATTCTCGGAAAGTTGGGTTTCCTGCAAAGTTACTCCGCAGTACAAGAGTATTAGAAAAAAATCCAATCAGCTCCTCGGTTTCAACTTGTCCTCGACCCGCACTTGCAAAGTTAATTAGTAGGTCTTCTTGTCCAGAATAACGGTAGAGCAATAGCTCGAATGCTGCTAATAGAGTCATGAACAGGGTGACACCCCATTTTTGACTCAGGTCTGTCAGAGTATGGTTCAGCGCCTTTGATAGCAGGAGGGCAGCGCGATCGCCTCGATAGGTTTGCACTCCTTGAGGACGGGGGCGATCGTAAGGTAACTCAATGATCGGTAAATTGCCTTCTAGCTTTTGCTTCCAGTAGTTTACTTGTGACTCTAAAACCTCTCCCTGGAGCCATTGATATTGCCAATTGGTAAAATCAGCATACTGCACTGGTAAGGGAGTTAAAGGAGAAGCTTTTCCCGCCGACAATGCTTTATAGATATTAGTGAGGTCTTGATAGAACAGATCGGATGAAGCTCCATCACAAACTATGCAATGCATATTCCAGATTAGCAGATGTTCGCGATCGCTCAATCGCAGCAGTAACACCCGCAAAATTGGCCCATTGCCTAAATCAAAGGGTTGATGAGCTTCTTTAGTTGCCAGTAGGTAAGCTTCCGCTTCTCGTTGTTCATCTGGTACTTGCCGCAAGTCAATTATTGGCAGTGTCAAGGAAACATCGGTGGCGATGACTTGAGTGGGCTTTCCATTCACTGCTGGAAAAGTTGTCCGCAAAACTTCATGGCGACGGACGACTTCTCTTAAACTTTCTTCTAAGACAGCAACATTCAGATTCCCCGTAAAACGCACCACAACTGGCATATTATTTGAGGAACTATCAGGTTCAAACTGATGGAGGAACCATATCCGTTGTTGACCAAAGGAAAGCGGCAAGTTGCCATTCCGTTCACAAGCGACAATTGGGGGAATCTGTGAACTGGCGGCTGTGTTAATTTGTCGGAGAAAGTTGATGATTTCGGCTTTTTGAGTTTTTAACTCGGTCAGCAATTCTGGTGTGAGACTATCTTTTGCGGCCCGATAGCGTAAGCGTTCGCCCTCTAGCCAAAGTTTGACATCGCGCTGACGTAGCTCAGATAGTAGTTCATCTAATGTTTTCATAGCTCACCTTCCTCGTAATCATCAGCTGTTTCACTCTCAGCAGCTTGAACGCCTTGGGTTGCCCACCGCAGAGTTTCCACTCGTTCAGCCAAATCTGCTACTGTTGGTAATTCAAATAAATTGGACATCAAAATTTCTGCTTGCAAGGCTTGGCGCACTCGAGAAACCACTTGAATTCCTAGTAGAGAATATCCACCCAATTCAAAAAAGTTGTCGTTAATCCCAACCTGCTTGACATTAAGAACCTGCGCCCAGATATCTGCAATCTGCTGTTCAATGGGAGTGCGAGGCGCTACATAATTTGCCTCCAGTTCCGGGCGGGAAGCATCAGGCTGTGGCAATGCCTTGCGATCGACTTTGCCATTGGGGGTTAACGGCATCGCTTCTAGTGCCATAAAGATTGTTGGCACCATAAAGTCAGGAAGTTGTTGTTTCAAGAATCGATGCAATTGCGAAATTACTTCCAAGCTATCTTGAGCAGTTTCGGCAACAATATAACCGACTAAACTAGTCTCATTAGAAATGTCTTCTCGAACAATTACAACAGCTTCTTTTACTCCTGGATGTTGTAGGAGTGCGGTTTCAATTTCACCCAATTCTATGCGGAAACCACGCACTTTTACCTGATAGTCGATACGACCCAAGTATTCAATATGTCCATCTGGTAAATAGCGAGCCAAATCCCCAGTTTTGTATAAGCGCGATTCAGGATTTGGGCTGAAGGGATTAGAAATAAATCTTTCAGCAGTCAGTTCGGGACGATTTAGATATCCCCTTGCTAGTCCTTCGCCACCAATATACAACTCACCTGATATACCAATGGGAACGGGTTGTAAATGGGAGTCTAAAATGTAGATTTGGGTATTAGCTAGAGGGCAACCAATGCCTATTGCTTTATTTGCCGTTGTCACCTTATAGCCTGTTGACCAAATCGTTGTTTCTGTAGGCCCGTACAGGTTCCACAGACAAGCTCCCTTGGGTAATAATTGATTTGCGAGGTCTCTAGGTAAGGCTTCACCTGTGGAAATCATCTTCAGTTGAGGACTACCTTGCCATCCGGCTGCCAGTAGTAGCCGCCAAGTAACTGGTGTCGGTTGCATAAAGGTTGCCCCAGAGGTGGTTAGCGCTTTTAACAGTTGAGTACCATCAGCCGCAACTTCACGGCTCACCAATACTAACTTCGCACCTACAGACAGGGGTAGAAAAATTTCTGAAACGGCAATATCAAAGGATAGGCTAGTAACAGACAGGAGAGTATCCTCAGCAGTTAAACCGGGTTCTTTAGCGATCGCATTCAGCAGATTAACAGCACTCTGATGTTGAATTTGAACGCCTTTCGGTTGACCTGTCGAGCCAGATGTATAAATGACGTAGGCTACGTTATTGGAAGTGACGTTATGTGTTGGGTTATCTAACCCGTAATCTATGGATTGCCAGTTGCTATCAAGGCAAACAATCTCTGCTTGATGGTTGGGTAGCCACGACTTTAGCTTCTCCTGCGTTAGTAGCACTGACACCTGAGCATCTTGCAGCATGAAAGCTAAACGTTCTTGAGGATAAGCATAATCTAATGGTACGTATGCTCCTCCGGCTTTGAGAATGCCTAAAACTCCTACAACCATTTCCAAGCTGCGCTCGACACACAGACCAACCAGAACTTCTGACCCGACTCCTAAACTTTGGAGGTAATGGGCTAGCTGATTGGCTCGCTGATTCAGTTCGCGGTAGCTAATTTGTCGATCTTCAAAAACTACAGCGATCGCATCTGGAGTCTTTTCCACTTGAGTTTCAAACAGCTGGTGAATGCAGATATCTTGGGGATAAGCTGTTTGAGTATTGTTCCATGTTGCTAATAACTGTTGCTCAACTGCTGGCAAAATTGGCAATTTAGCAATAATTTGATTAGGATTAGCAACTATGCCCAATAACAAAGTTTCAAACTCTGCCATCCGGCGGCGGATAGTGTCAGCGTCAAATAAATTAGTGTTGTACTGGCATTCCAAAATAAGTTCACCATGCGATTCTGTAGCATTGATAAACAGTTCAAAATTCTCGAATGCGCGGGGATTGGAGAAAAATTCTACCTCTAACCCAATAAACGGAAGTCGATCGCTGTCTAAGGCTTGATCGACATTAAATATAATTGGTACTAAGGGAATACGGCTGGAATCCCGTGGCAATACTAATTTTTTGACCAGACTGCCAAAGGTAAATTGTTGATGGTCATAAGCATCTAAGACAGCCGAACGCCGCGTTTGCAAGTAGTCGCTGAAAGATTTTTCGCCATTAATCTGGCTACGCAATGGTAGTAAATTAACACAGTGACCTACGAGATTATATTGCCCTAAAGCAGCTTGTCCGGCGGCTGGAATACCTACAACTAAATCGTTTTGTCCTGTTAGTCGGTGCAGCCAGACCTCGAATCCTCCCAGGATCGTAGTCATAAAGCTACAACCGAGTTTTGTTCCTAGTTGTTTCAGGTTGGCAACTAATTCGGGATTTAAATGCCAATCTTCGCGGGCGGCATTAAAGGTTCTGAGTGGGGGACGGGGGCGATCGCTAGGGAAATCCAGTACAGGTACAGAGTCAGCGAATTGTTGTAACCAGTATTGTTCTGTGGCGATCGCTTCTGGACTATCCGCCTCTTCTTCCTGCAAAATCGCATATTCACTTAAGTAGTCTGGTTCTTCTAATTCAGGAACAATACCCTGTTGCAAGCCAGAATAAAATTTACCCAAATCTGGCATCAGTACTGCCCAAGACCAACCATCACAAATAATATGATGAGCTGTCAAAATAGCTAGATGCTCCTGCGGTTGCAATTTAATAATTTTTGCCCTAAATAGAGGTCCATGTTCCAAATCAAAAGGTTGCTCTACCTCTTGTCGCAAAATACTAGCTAATTTTTCCTGTTTTTCCTGTGGTTCTAGGTTAGACAGTTCAATAATAGGAATTTCAATTTGCCGAGAAGCAACAATGCAGAGTGTATTGCCATCGGTACTAAAAGTTGTTCGTAGTGCTTCATGACGTTGCACTAACTTTTCCACCGCAGATTGGAAAAGTTTGACATCAAGGTTGCCTTTTAATCGCAGAGATTGAGACTCATTATAAGCACAATTAGCAGCATCGCCCATTTGCACAGAAGCCCAAATTTCTTTTTGTGATTCTGTAGCAGGGGCGGTTAGAAGTAATTCTCCATCTGCAAATGGATCAAAATCAACCGCAGTTAATGTCGATTGGTAATCTACAGGTGATAAGGTCATAAAACTCTATTATTTTCTCAGTTTATTGAATGTGGATAAATCTCAATCTTTTTTAGATTACTGACTTTAAATACCTTGTTTAGCTAAGATTGTAGATTTTAAATAATTACGTGCAGGGACTTCTACATATCTATATGTCAATGATGCAGCCAACAAGACAATCATAAGAAATACTCCTAAAGATGTCAACGATTGATATTCTGTGAATTCTTTGCCAAAAACATCGTTAAATTTATAAAACCAGAAAACTTTTAACAATTCTTGCACAAACCAATGAACCATATAAGTTGAGTAAGAGATAGTCCCAATATATAGCATTAACTGTGAATTTAGAAACTTTAATACAATACTTTTGTTGTTGATACATACAGATAAAATCAGTAGAGAAAAAGCTGGTAAAATTAACCAATCATGAATGTTACGAAAATGATGCCAGTAGTAATGCATAATTAAAATTATCCAAGTTATAGCTATAATTGCCAGGAAATTAAGATTAAAATACTTTTTATAATTACCTCTATGATAAATTTTGTAAGTTATAATACCAAGGATGCATTCTAGCCCACATCTAGCTATCGAAGGTATGCCAATAATAGTATCTAAATTTCCACGGGTAAAGGTGATTAGTAGTAATATACAAAAGAGAGTATAACTATAAATTATCAAATCGTTTTTGGATTTGTTTTTTAATAAAATTAATAATAAAAATGGAAATATACAGTAAATGAAAAACTCTACACTTATTGACCAAGCTGGCTCATTCCAATAGGTATTACACCATAATAAAGGTAAGCACTTTATGTCAAATGCTTGGATAAGAAAAATATTGGAAAAAAGAGCCGTTAAGTTAAATTTACCAGTAAAAGCAGAAGTGTTTAGGAAAATTAATTTTACAACCTCTAATCCAACAAATAGAAAAATAATAAATATATGCAGAGGATAAATTCTCGCAAAACGCGAGAATAAATATGAACGATAGTTCTTTAAACTGACTTTTAAACAAAAAGTCTCTGCATAAACGTGGGTCATGATAAAACCACTCAAAATAAAGAAAAAATCAACCCATAAATATCCATTTTGGAAAAAATTAGTATAGGCTGATAAAGTTGAACCTGTTTTCGGTAAACCGTAGTAAGAAAAATGGTGTATAACAACAACCAAGGCTGCAATACCGCGTAAAGAAGTGAGCGATTTGATGTGTTTATACATTGAAATTTTTGGTTTTAGTTTCTCTCTATAGCAATCCTATTTAAATTGTAAAAATCATTTTTAAAATTAGATGCGTAGTTGATTTATTTCGGTTATATCAAGAATGTCAAAAGTACTAATTTTGTATAAGAACAAGCTACGCAAAACATCTAAAAAAGAAGATTTTACAAATAATTTCTAATTGCTATAGAACACCGATTCAGTATTGAAACTAATTAATAATTAGTCATTTGAGAAAAATTAGATCTTTTTCACAATCTTGTTGATAAATTGCTTTAACTTTCCCTCAATAGATTTTAGTTTTAATACACCAGAGCGCAGGATCATAAATTTACTTTTCGGTCGGCGATCCGATAGAAGACCGAGAGCAAAAATTTTGAGCTGATCTTTCAAAGCAGATTGATCTGGTGGAGTGGGTTTTAATCCCAGTCTGCGTAAGTAGCTGTTGACTTGATATATTCTGGCTTTGAAATCATAAGGTCGCAGATAAAAGAGGATACTCAAAGCTACAGAGACATTATTACTATTTTTGGCCCAATGGGGTGCCAATATCGGATGATGGAGTCCCTTGCCTGGTTGTAAATGGTAAACCCTTGCTTTGCTCTGATTCTCCTCTCTATAATTTGCTACATTCAGGTCGCCTACATAAAATTTTTCAATTTCCTCTTCGCTCAGTACAGAACGATCGCTTTGATTGAAGAGGCTCATATCTTTCTCGCCCTGAATTTGAAACAGGAAATTCAACTCACTATCGATATGATAAGGTGTAATAGAATTTGGGGAACCAATAAAGATGTAAGCACCTAGCCACGTCATCTGCTTCCGAAGCGGTTTACCTGTAAGAGTTTCGAGTTCAGTTATAATCTGGTTGACCAAGGCAGCATATTCTGGGTCTACTTGAACATCTTCAAGCATGACCCAAGAATCCGATTCTCCGATATGTGCGATCGCCTCGTTAATTTGCTTGATTCCAGGTCGCTGATTCCACTTTTGCTCGACAGGAACTTTGCTGATATAAGACTGGATTTTATTTGTTCTACCCTGACTTAGCATAGTATTTGCCAGTTCAACTAAGCGGGGGATCTCAAATAAAGGATGTCCTGCAAGGTTGTGCGAAAACATGAAGTGAGAAGAGTTGAAGTTTTCCCGGAAGTTTGAAACATCAGTTTCAATGATTTGTTCGGGAATTTCCAGATCGGACTTAATAGAACTCGGTTCAAGTAGATTATCAACTGACATACAAAACCTGGATGGATGAGTATTTACTATTTGCAAAAATTACTGACGCTCACTACACTTTCTATACACTTGATTTTTTAAAGCACTTCAGAGAACACTTGCGACTTGTAAATATTTCCCAGGACGCTCGGTATCAGGGATATACCAAGCGGGGTTTCCTTGGGGATCTCGTCCTAATTTGGCATCAGGTTGCGGAGGACGATTACGTAAACTGTTATTGGTTTCGCGGTTTGTTACTTCTATAGGCGGTGCAGACAAGAAGCCAGCAGACTGCATTTCGGCAATACTTTCTTTAAAGGCTGCCATTACCAAAGCGAGATCGGCTTCGGAATGAGCTGTCGTCAAGAAGCAAGGACGGTGATCCCAAGTATGCACTCCCTTATCCCGCAGCAAGTAAAACAGTAAATCTCCGTAGGGAAACTCTGGTAAAGACTTCACCATGAAGAGGGAGCCGAAATTATAAGCTGTAAACGGAGCCTGAACTTGCTGGAAATAGCCCATAAGTTCCGCTACAAACTTATCGGTTCTGGCATTGAGATTTTGCTGTAAGCTGGGGCCACTCTGTTTTAAATGCTGAAGTACTGCTTTAGCGGCTGCTAGTACTAAAGGATGGCGGACGAAAGTGCCGGCGAAGTAAGTCACGCCTACTTCTGGAACGGAGTCATCGCCAAACTGCCAAAACCCTCCATCCAAAGCATCCATATATTGTGATTTACCAGCAATGACTCCAATTGGTAGCCCACCGCCCACAATCTTACCGTAGGTTGCTATGTCTGCCTTGATACCGAAATGCGCTTGAGCGCCACCTGGATGAATTCTGAATCCGGTAACGATTTCATCAAAAATCAGAGCAATACCAGCTTCTTCGGTGAAATCACGCAATTGCTGAAGGAATTCTTTAGGCTGGTATTCAGGACGACGGCTTTGCACAGATTCCACCATCACTGCTGCTAACTCATCAGCCCGACTTCTGAGGATTTCTAGAGACTCAGGCGAATCATAGTCCACCACCAAAATGTTCTCTACCATTTCCGGTGGGATACCAGGAGCAGCAGGAATTGACCGGAGTTTCTTTGTACCTCGAACAATTACTTCATCCAAAATACCGTGATAAGCTCCAGAAAAGATGGCGATTAAGTTACGTCCTGTGATGGTGCGTGCCATCCGCATCGCTCCCAGAACCGCTTCTGAACCAGTGTTGCAAAAAGCTGCTCGGTCAAAGTTGGTCAACTCACACATCAGCTTTGCCACTTCTCCAACTAAGGGAGTTTGCGGCCCAATTTCCATACCGAGTTTGAGTTGTGCTTCAATTGCTTCGGTAATGAAAGGTGGCGACCAACCAAACAAATTCAAGCCAAAGCCATTGCTTAAATCGACATATTCATTGCCATCAACATCCCAAAGTTTAGAACCTGAGGAACGAGATGCCACGATGGGGTAAACCATCTCTTTCATCGTCGGATTAAACCCGGAAACAGTTCTGGGATCTGCTAAGTAAGGGCGATGAGTTTGAGTATATTCTTTGGATTTTTGAGTCCGTTTTGTATATCTTTGGATAATTTTGTCTAGATGAGTGCGTTGTTGATCTGTCAAAGTTTTAGTCTGGGTCTTTTCGATTCGAGCAGCCGCACCAAATGCCTTTTTAGCACCATTTGACTCTGTTTCTACTGATGCTGATTCTTTGCTGGTTTGGATTGGGGGGACAGATACAGCATTTTGTGGCTTGACACCATTATTTTGAGATGTTGCCGCAGGTACAACTGGGATTGTTATAGATTGACTGCTATTACCCAATAGCGCCAATTGCTGGCTCATAATTTGTAGCTGCTGATTAATCACACCTTCTAGGACGCTACTAGATGCAGCAGGTTGGAGGGAAATCTTAGGTGCAGATCCATTTGATCCATTTGTATGAACTTCATGAACCACCAAGGTGGGTGATGTGGTTACAGGTGCAGGTTCTGGCAATGAGGTTTCTGGAATTGGGTCTGCAACGGTTTCTATTAATCCTAGTGCAGATAAAGTTTCGGGAGACAAGGCTTGATTGATTAAGTCAGCCAACGTTACTAAGTTCGGGCAAATTTCTAGTAACTGCCTAAGTGTTACCTTGACTTTAAATTTTTTCTTCAAAGCTAACCCGACTTGCGTTAGAGATAAGGAATCTAACCCCATTTCTAAAAATGTTGTCGAGTCGTCAACACTAGCAATTTCCAATCCTGATGTCTCTTCGATAACTTCTTTGAGCAGAGGAATAAGCTTTTGCTGAGGGTATGTTGTCATAGTTTGGGTCTTTTCTAATAAGTGAGGATTTAAAAGTTTGGAAGTTGCTGCGCGATTGGGATGAGGTGGAGGATCAATCCAGAAGCGTTGACGTTCAAAAGGATAGGTAGGCAGAGGAATTCGTTGTCGTGTTTCCCTTTGATAGAAGTTGCTCCAGTCAATAGATACTCCTGCTAACCACAGTTGTCCTACTGCTTTGAGTAATGCCGTCCATTCGGCTTCGTTCTCGGCGTTATCACCCAAAGAAGGAATCGCTATCTGTTGTTTAATATCTTTTGCTTGTTGGCGGGCTAAGGTCGTAGTTGTGATTCGCGGCCCTACCTCTAACAGTAGGCGTTCTGGCTGCTGCCATAAGGTTTGTACGCCCTCTGCAAATCGCACAGTCTGACGCAGATGTGTAGCCCAATACATCGGATCGGTTGCTTGATGGGTTGTAATCCAGTCGGCGGTAACTGTGGATACAAAGGGAATTTGGGGTGGCGATAATTTAACTTTCCCAACTACCTCAGCAAAGGGGTGAATGATGCTATCCATCATTGGGGAGTGGAAAGCGTGGGAAGTGTGTAAATGGCGACAGATAACTTCTTCGCTTTCTAATTGTTTTTGAAGAGATGCGATCGCCTCTGTGGGGCCAGAAACTACACACAGAGAAGGGCCATTAATTGCGGCGATCGCTAGTTCTGCACTCAATCGCGGCTCTACCTCTTTGGCTGGTAGGCGCACTGAAAGCATAGCTCCTGCCGGTAACTCCCACATGAAGCGACCGCGAGTTGCAACTAACATCAGCGCATCTTCTAAGGTAAATACACCCGCAATACAGGCGGCGACAAATTCGCCAATACTGTGACCAATCATGGCTTGGGGCTTGACTCCCCAACTTTGCCACAGTTGCGCTAAAGCGTATTCAATGACGAATAGTGCTGGTTGGGTAAAGCAGGTTTGTCGCAATGAGATAGCCGCAGTTTCGCGCTCGCTTGGTGCAGGATAGATGATTTCTCGTAAATCCCTACCCAGTAAAGGCTTAAGGATTTCAGCACATTCATCTACTGCTTCCTGGAATACAGGTTCGTGGTTGTAGAGATTCAGTCCCATGTTCACATATTGCGATCCTTGTCCGGGGAACATGAAGACAACGGCTGGATTGCGGATCTCTGTATGACGAGTATTTACTTGATTTGGATCTAAAGATTGCAGGGCTGCGATCGCATCTGTAAGATCGTGACAAACTACACTGCGTCGGTAGTTAAAAGATTTGCGTCCTCGTTGTAGGGTATAAGCTACATCAGCTAAGTTAATTTCGGCATTGTATTGTAAATGCTGCTGTAAATTCGCGGTTGCAGCCTCTAAAGCTTGACTAGTTT
This sequence comes from Nostoc sp. DedQUE12b, assembly GCF_034530835.1. Classification (NCBI taxonomy): domain Bacteria; kingdom Bacillati; phylum Cyanobacteriota; class Cyanophyceae; order Nostocales; family Nostocaceae; genus Nostoc; species Nostoc sp. DedQUE12b. The sequence goes on from NZ_JAVRCI010000068.1 coordinate 14,453, forward strand.
TTGCCGAGAGCAACAATAGCTGCTGTGGGCGAGAAGATCCAGAACTTTGGATTTGTGGCGCTTCTTCTAGCACAATATGAGCATTAGTCCCGCCGACACCAAAAGAACTCACACCGGCTCGTCGCGGAGTTTCACCCTCCGACCATTCAGCTAGTTTGGTATTTACATAGAAAGGGCTGTTGGCAAGGTCAATCTTGGGATTGGGAGCCTCAAAATTTAAACTAGGTGGAATCTTTTTATAATGCAGGGCGAGAGCGGTTTTAATTAACCCTGCTACTCCAGCCGCCGCAACTAAATGTCCGACATTGCTTTTAAGAGAACCGATCGCACAAAATTGTTTAGCATCTGTATGTACCCGAAATGCTTGCGTCAGCGCTTCAATTTCAATCGGATCGCCTAAAGGTGTAGCTGTGCCGTGAGCTTCAATATAAGAGATGGTTTCTGGGTGAAAGTTAGCGTAAGCTTGCGCCATTGCAATGGCCTCTGCTTGTCCGTCTACGCTGGGAGCGGTAAAGCTCACCTTATCAGCGCCGTCATTATTGATACCAGAACCTCGAATGACAGCATAGATGCGATCGCCATCATGGAGTGCATCTTCTAAACGCTTGAGGACAACTACTCCCGCGCCATTGTTGAACATTGTGCCCTGAGCGCTGGCATCAAAAGGACGACAATGCCCATCTCCAGAGAGCATACTGCCTTCTTGAGCTATATAACCGCTGTTTTGGGGTGTAGTCATAGATACACCGCCAGACAAAGCCAAATCGCACTGATAGCTGGTTAAGGCTTGACAAGCCTGAATGACTGCTACTAAAGAAGTGGAACAGGCTGTATTGACGCTAACGGCTGGGCCTTTGAGGTTGAGCTTGTAAGCCGCACGGGTGGTTAAAAAGTCTTTTTCATTGGCTAACATCGTTTGAAACTCACCGATGCGATCGACAATTTCCATACGACCAGCAATATGGTTAGCAAAATAAGTATTTTGACCACAACCAGCGTATAAACCAATCAAACCTTCAAAAGACTCTGATTCATAACCAGCATTTTCTAGGGCTTCATAAACCAACTCTAGGAATACTCTAGCCTGTGGATCCATAACCACAGCTTCAAGTGGATTAATGCCAAAGAAAGCGGCATCAAAGGTTTCGCCCCCAGGAATTATCCCTCTAGCTTTTACATAGCTAGGATCTTTGCAAAGGTTCGGATCGATACTAGGATCTAATTCTTCATCTTCAAAGAAAGTCGTTGATTCTAATCCCTCGCACAGATTGCGCCAAAATTCATCGACATTTCCAGCGCCAGGAAATCTTCCTACCATGCCAATAATGGCAACACCATCACTAGGATCTTGGTTATCGGATGCTTGCATATTTACCATTGCTTAAACACCTTGTTGATGATTACGGCGACGAGCACGAGCTGCTTGTTGGCGTTGAGCGCGATTTTGTAGCTTGTCAGAAGACGGTTGGCTGTTCTGCTTTGAATCCAAATACTTTGCTAAAGAGCCAATTGTTGAATACTGAAATAGCTTCACAGCAGGTAGCTCAATACCAAGTTCCTGTTTTATTCGCGCAGCAACTTGAAGAATTGAGATTGAAGTTGCTCCCAAATCAAAGAAATTATCATCAATCCCAACGTGATCGATTTTGAGCAGTTCGGATAAAATACCTGCAAGCAGACGTTCTAAATCGCTTTGCGGAGCAATGTACGCTTGTTCGAGTTGCGGACGTTCTCTACTTGGTGCTGGCAATTTATGTCTATCTACTTTGCCATTTGCAGTCAAAGGGAGTGACTCTAACATCATAAATGCCGATGGCACCATGTAATTAGGTAGTCGCTGTTGCAAGAAATCACGTAATTTATTGTGCGTGTATCCACTGTTATAGTGAGGAACAATATAAGCCGTTAACTGTTTTTCAACTGCTTCATCCTGACGAGCTAAAACGACAATTTCCCGAACATCAGGATGTTGTGCAATTTCTCGCTCAATTTCCCCTAGTTCAATGCGGAAACCACGAATTTTTACCTGATTGTCAATACGGCCTAAAAACTCAATATTTCCATCTGGAAGATAACGAGCTAAATCTCCTGTTTTGTAAAGGCGCGTTGCTAAATTGTTATCAAATGAGTGAGAAATGAATTTTTCGGCAATTAGGTCAGGGCGGTTCAAATAGCCTCTAGCTAATCCATCACCACCAATGTACAATTCACCAGCTTCTCCAATTGATACTGATTGGAGGTTTTTATCTAATATATAAACTTGGGTGTTAGCAATTGGACGACCAATAGGAATCGAAACATCTGGTTGTAGTGGGGCTGTTATCGGATGGCAGCAGGTAAAAGTTGTATTCTCAGTTGGCCCATAACCATTAATTAGTTGACAGTTCTCTACTGTTTGGAGAAACTTCTGTACATGGGGAACAGATAAGACATCACCACCCGCTAAAAGTTGACGCAAGGATTTTAAAGCATCAATTTTTTCATCTACTATTAGGTGGAATAGACCGGCTGTTAGCCAAAGAGTAGTAACTTGGTATTGCTGAATAATCTGCCCTAATTCTTCTAAAGATGGTGTATTAGGAGGGTAAATTACTAGTCGTCCGCCATTAAGTAAACAACCCCAAATTTCAAAAGTGGAAGCATCGAAGGAAATAGGAGCAAGTTGCAGAATTACTTCTTCAGGCGTGAGTTGAGCATAATTAGTTTCTTTGACTAACCTAACTACACCACGATGGATAACGCTAACACCTTTGGGTGTACCTGTAGAACCTGATGTATACATGACATAAGCCAAGTTATCAGCAGTGACACTAGTACTTAGGTTCTCTTTTTTATTTAGGGCGATTGTATTCCAATCTGTATCTAGGCAAATTACAAGTGCTGTGTGAGTAGGTAATTTGCTAACTAGTTCTTTTTGAGTTAATAGTACAGATACCTGGGTATCTGACAACATGAAAGCTAAACGTTCTTGTGGATACCCTGGATCTAATGGTACATAAGCTCCACCTGCTTTAAGGATAGCTAAGAGTGCTACAACCATTTCTAAAGAGCGCTCTATGCAGATTCCTACAAGAATCTCTGTTCCTACCCCTAATGATTGTAGATGTTTTGCTAGTTGATTAGCACGATTATTCAAATCTCTATAAGTAAGATGCTGATTATTAAAAATTAGTGCTATAGCATCAGGTGTTTTCTCGACTTGTGCTTCAAACAACTGATGAATAGACGCTTGTTGAGGATAATCAGTTTGGGTATGATTCCACTCTATTAGTAGGTTATTTTCAGCTTCTTTCAAAATAGGTGATGTTAACTTATCTCGTTCTAAGTTATTTTCTGATGATGAAGGTTGACCATTAGTCATCAGTAATTCATTTTTATTTTGAGCCAATGAATTAGTTGTTAGTTTCATTTTTAACTTAAAGCAAAAAAATTTATATCAATAAGTGACAAGGAATTGGATATATTTCAATTTAAGATTAAATGTTTATTTTCCGTATTTAGATAAACAGATAAAATAAAAAGTGAAAAAGCGTTTTTATGTGTTTTTATTTTAGTGTTTATATGTAGAATATATGGTTACATTGTTAGCTTTAAATTTATATTAAAAGAGTACTTTGACAAAAAATTATGCCGCAATCCTACAATATTTGTGTGAAAGGGCACCGACTCTAAGATTTAGTTCTCTCATTCTGACCTATTTCCTCCAAATCGTAGTTATTTTCAATACATCTTCATTGAAAATTAAAACTTTAGAGATGTTTGCAATGGGAATATTAACTGTACGCAGGCTTATTTTGAGATAACAAGAAGAATTAATACCTTGAGGAACAAGGAATACTGCGATTTTAGCAACTGATAAGTAATGTAAACTCTTCGAGGTAGGTTGGACTCCAGCAAAACGAGAATAGGGTGAGCATTACAATGCCCACCCCACAATAACCAACTATTTGCTGTAGTCTACGTAATTGAAAATCGCTGTTTCAACTGATAGTGATTTCTGCCGTGCTGCACAAGGCTAACAGACTAAGCCACAACACTAGCAGAGAAAACGAAGTCATTTGCTGTCAGGTTAGTTGAGGTAATTTGTAGTAATGAAGCCAACTCTGTATTTCCGATTTTTACGATAGTGTTAGCACCCTGTTGCAATAGGGTTAGAGCACTAAACTGAGTGACGCCAATCCCGCCCAGCCCGATTTTATCAACACCGATCGCAAAATCAGTCACAATGTTCTTGCTAGATGGCAAACTGGCGTTAGCAATCCAGAACTGGTCAATGCCAGTACCACCACTCAAACTATTACCACCCTGTTGACCAGCGAATAAGATATCATCGCGATCGCCACCAAACAACAAGTCATTGACATTGGAGAAGAGTTTATCATCTCCAGAACCACCATACAGGCGGTTATTGCTACCTTCACTCTTGAGGGTGTCATTACCGGAACCGCCAAAGGATAATTGACGCGAACCTTCAACTACTGTAAGAGTATCAGCACCTGCGCCTCCCAATAAGTTATTACTACCATTGGCTTCGACTACGGTAATTCGATCATCACCGTTGCCACCATCGGCACTCGTGTTGTTAGCAGCACCATTTTGACCAACAAAGATACTATCATCACCGTCTCCTGCGGACACTGAAGAGTCACTGCCAACTAGCACACTATCTTCACCGTTTCCAGTCTGAACTGTGTTACCTGTAGTACCTTCTACAAAGTCTGCTCTGTCACCTGTGAATAAGGTTTGATTTGGCTCAAGTGTAACGTTATCACTGTTAGTGGAGCCAAAATTAATTTCTTCAGCTTGAGGTTGACCTAAGCCAGGAGCAAGGTTCAGGGGCTTCTCCAGTTTCAGTAAAATGATTTCGTTGTTGTCTATAACTGGATTTTGCGGGTCATTCCCAGGACGACCTGTTGAAGACGGATAGTTGTTGTCATTAGCTACCAAAATGGTGTTTTTGTCAACAACTAAAACATTTTCAATTGTGACAAATGGGAAGTCAAAAGTGTTTTTGCCGTCTCCATTCAGATCATTAGGGTCTTGGATGTTCAACAAGTCTGCAACTTCTTCTTTGGCTACATAACCATTAGAATCTGTTTTAGACAAGTCAATTTTGTAGATCCGCTTGAATTTAGCTGAGGCTCCTTGACCACCATCCCGCTCAATGACTAGGTACTCATTATCATTAATGACTGCTAGATCACCGATCGCATATGCAGGATTTTCCAGTCTGTAGTAGAGCTTATTCTCGGTATATTGGCGGCTGGCGATGTCAAATTCGTTAATCCGCAAAGTAGCGACAGGATCGCCTTGAACTGTACCTTCTAATAGCATATAGAGCTTGGTTTTGCTGGCATTAATTGCTCCGCCTTCAAAACCTTTGGAGCCGCCTAAGTTAGCAAAAGCATCTCCTGAAAGCACATCAGGGTTTTGTGGCGATCGCACTAAGTTATTCTGAAGATCGCTCAAGAAATCTCGGACTTTATCACCTGTCTCTGGGAAGTCTGTGAAGAGTGCATCTACGCCTAATTGAAAGAACTGCTGAAATTCTAGTTCTGGATTACCTTTGTAATCTGCTGCTAAGTACTGGTCTTCGTCCCGGAAGGTGTAGGGATGAACCTGTAAACCTGCATTGTGAGCATCTTGAACTAAGGTCGTGGGAGCTAACAGCGTTTTGTCAGCATCATTTACTGTGCCGTCGTTGTTGACATCATCTGCCAAACCATCGTTATTAGCATCTGTACCCTTGACACTGACAATTAACCGCTTCCAGGGGCCAATGCCATCAGCATAGGTAGCGATTTCAGCCAAACCTTCTGGAGTCCGTAAATCACCATAAGTCCGAAGGTCGTCACTGACTTCAAAATCATAAGGCTGAGTCTCTATAATCTCACCATTTAGCTCAATTCCAGCTGCATCTAGAAGTTGAACCAGGGGAATATCTACACCTGCATTAGGCATAATGCGATCGTGGAGATCCTTGAGATTACCGACTTCAAAGGATTGGATGAAAATCCGACTGGGATCGGTGAAGTTCTCAGCCTTGAGTGTATCGATCAGTATCTCACTGATGTTTCTGTTAATTTTCTCGGTGGTGCCTACGTATGTGGCTTCTTCGGCAGAATAGGTGGGATGCTTCGTTTCTGGGTAGATGCCAATCTTTCTACCTGTCTGGGCTTCTACCACTTTAACCAAGTCGATGATTTCGGCGAGGGTGGGAATTTCAAATTGACCATTGAAGGATTGGTCGCGGAAAGGTACACGCTGTATAGCTCTTAAAGTCTTGATTTCTTCTAAAGTAAAGTCTTCAGCAAACCAACCTGTGATTTCTGTTCCATCTAGACTGACTGTTTTCTTGCGATCGGCAAACTGTGGATATTTGCTAATATCGTAAACGTCTGTGGTTGTATTGCTTAAATCGACGCTGCCATCAGCACTTAAAATTGCTAAAGCAGGCTCATGACGAGCAATTAACACACCATCTTTTGTAACTACTAAGTCTGGCTCAATAAAGTCAGCACCGTCTGCAATTGCTCGGATGTACGCCTGTAAGGTATGTTCTGGAAGATCCCCACTTGCACCTCTGTGGCCAATTACTTTAGGTGCTTCTCCATTTAAAGTTTTGAATTGGTCGGGTGTAGTGATCGGAGCTTCCAACAACTTACCACTGGCATCAAAATGCAGCAGATAGGGGCCAAACTCATCTCCAACCCAGATTGTCCCGTCTTTATCAAAGACGAATGACTCTACATCAAAGTCTGCACCAGTCAGTAATCTTCCAGTAGTTCCCTCGTTAACTATTTCAAAAGGAACTTTATTGTTAGGGTCAGACAGTTGGATGTAGTCTAAAACTTTAACGCTGCCGTCACCATTTTCTGTTCCCTTAAAATTCGGGTCTAGACGATTGATCCGCAGTAGAAAGTCTTCACTATTATCTTTGCTACCGTAACCGTTATCTGATAGGAAGTACAAAGAGTTACTGTTAGCAAATTGGACACCACTGAAACCCTGTATTGGCTGTCCTGGGAAAGGCCCGGTTCTGCCATTGGCTGAAATTTCTGCACCAGAAGCTGGCCCATCACTATAGGTATCAGCAGGTAAAGAAGCAAAACCTACTAACTCAACTTTTGGCTTTATTGAAGCAAACATCGTTTGGTAGATGTGGGTTTGATCATTTAAACCTGCAATTCCCGGAATATCAGAACCGTAGGCGTTATAACCTTGACCTACCAAGCTATTTAGCACTTCCGAACCAGCACCTTGGTAGTAAACAGGTACCGGACGGTTGGTGTGACTTCCCCAACCATACTTAACAGTGGGATCAGACCCCCAGTAATGTCCAACATCTGCTGGAGTATCCAAATTGGTTAACGCTTCAGCACCTTGATTTTGTATTACAGTCGGGAAATCACCGTTGAGAGTCAGGTAGTGATCGTGGTCAGCAGTAACAATTAGTAGGTTTTCATCCCAACCACCATTGTTATTGATCCAGTCAATCGTTGCTCCAACTGCCTTATCAAAATCCAAGGTGGTGCCGATCAAGTTGTCTATGTTGTTATCATGGGCAGACCAATCGATATCGCCACCCTCAACCATCAACCAGAAACCATCGGGATCTTTTTCCAAAACATCTAACGCAGCATTTGTCAAGTCATTGAGGGTTGGATTTTCGTTAACCTCTTTGGCAATGAAAGATGCATCCGTCTCTCCCGGAAGCAGTGGACGTGTAGTGTCTACTTTGGCGTTATCACCTTGGTTAGTGAAAACGCTGAACATATCTAAACCAGTAGTGCTGTAGTCGCCGTTGGCAGAACTTACAGGCAAGTTACCATTTTGACCACGCGCACCGTACAGGCCGAAGAGGCGATCGCCTTTTTCTGGATCGATTGCCGCCGCAGTTTCAGCTAGTTTCTGGGCGGCATTCTCACCCCGCTCTAAAAAGGTGTAATCGTAGAGGTTGTTTGTTGGTTTAGTGCTAAGTTCTGTGTAGGTAGATTGGCTAATGTATTCATTGCTCCTATTTGGCTCAACCCCACTTGGTAGTAAGTCTCCAGGGGCAGAGAGTGGGTGTCCACCACCAAGTAATACTGTCGGTTGATAGACACGGAGTTCCTGTTGCAGAATGTTGTCTAATGCCGGATAGTCACCATCATACTTATTGCGACGATTAACGTTGGCAGCAGCAGCACCAGGTGTTGCATGGTCAATAGGAACTGAAGTTACCAGACCAGTAGATTTACCAACTTGGTTCGCCGTTTTGAGAATTGTTTCCAGAGGATTCTCGAAAATATCAACGGCAATAGCGTTGTTGTAGCTCTTGACCCCAGTGTAGAGAGTTGTAGCGGTGTTTGCAGAGTCAGGATAGCTGTGCTTAATATATTCAGGATCATTACCGGGAGTCCAAGGATTAACACCACCTCTGGTAGGGTCATAACCTACTAGGTTTCCAACAGCACCATCACTGACTTTTGCACCACCTGTTGGGGTATCGCCTGGGTTAAAAGTTGGATTAAAGGTGAAACCAGGGCGAACTGGGCTTTCTCCTGTGATCGGATTAGTGCCGTCAAGAGCTGAATTACCAGTACTAAAAACTCCATTACTATCAGCGATCGTTGTCCCATAGGTGGTTGCCAAACCGTAACCTTGGAGTGTTTGAAAGTTGAGTCCTTGACCCTTACCTTGTGTATAAAAATCACTCAGGTTAGCCCCTGTCTTACCATTTTGAATCTCTTTGTAGATGGATGCAGCACGAGCCATTTGCCAGCCCATACCATCCCCAATCATAAGAATGACGTTCTTAGCCATGAAAGAGAATCTCCCTGTGTTTAATTGTTGAGATGGTGTTAGCTCCAGTGAATTGAAAAAAGGAATATGGTGAGTTAAAACTAATAGTTCTTGCTTTAAAGATGTAGTTGACTTGTAAGCTTGTTGATTCTGAACTATTAAATGTCAACCACCACAATTGACATCTCACCAGAGCTTTTAAGTAACAAAATTGACAATGTTAGTTTCACCTTAATTAAGATACACAGCAAAAGTTGTGAAAATATTGTGGAATGGTTAAGAAACTTTGTATTGCAATCTTTTGCTAAATCTATTGCTAAGAACTTGCTGGATATTTTTGATAATATAAAAAGTTGTTTTAAAAGACTGATATTATCTATCCTTAGTAAGATGAAAATCTCTAATTTTTATATAATTTCACAATAAATAATCAGTACAGCTTCATTAACTTTGGCTATGTAATGAAGCTGTAACAATTAGGCTACGCCAACAGGCTAAACTACACTAGCTGAGAAAGTAAAATCATTTGCTGTGAGGCTAGTTGATGTAATTCCAACTAATGAAATCAACTCAGTATTTCCTGTTTTCACTAAAGTGTTACTGCCCTGTTGTAACAGTGTTAATCCACTAAACTGAGTTACACCAATACCGCCCAGCCCGATTTGATCAATGCCGATCGCAAAGTCAGTAACAACATTTTTGCTAATTGGTAAGCTGCCATTGGCAATCCAGAATTGGTCAGCACCAGCACCACCACTGAGGCTATTACTACCCTGTTGGTCAGCAAATAGCACATCATCACCAACGCCACCAACCAGGGAGTCATTGACATTAGAGAAGAGTTTGTCATCTCCAGACCCACCGTAGAGACGGTTATTGCTACCATTACTCGTGAGTGTATCGTTACCTGAGCCACCGAATAATGATTGATGAGAACCTTCAATTACTGTGAGATTATCATCACCTGCCGCTCCAAACAAATTATTACTACCACTGGCTTCTACTACGGTAATAACATCATTACCACTGCCACCATCAGCACTGGTATTTTGAGCTGGGCCATTTTGACCAATAAATATGCGATCGTTACCATCTTGCCCAAAAACTGAAGAGTCGCTACCTGCAAGCACTATGTCATCACCGTTTCCAGCCTCAATTGTGTTACCTTGAGTACCTTCTACAAAATCTGCTCCATCACCTGCACTAAAGAATTGTCCTGGCTCAAGATTGACAGTATCGCTGTTGTTAGAACCAAAACCATTCGGGAAAGTAGGCTGTACAGTTGTGAGATTATTGGGTAGTTCAAGAATGCCAAGTTTCTCAGCAGCCGTATTACCCGTAATGTTGAAGTCGTTATCGTTAAGTAAGGCTAGAGTATTGGGTGCTACTAATGCTAGACCTTCTAATTTTTCCACCCCGGTATAACCCAACTGAGCAGCATTAGCAATCAAACTCTTGCTGACAGGGGTAATATTGGCAGTAGCTAACTCCGTAGAGGTCAGTTGCTCAATAGTTTTACCAGCTGGCAAAGTAAAGTTAGCAGGGTTGTTGATGTTGGTCGCCCCAGCTAAATCAATTTGATAAATTAGTTTATTGCCAGCAGACGTACCATTGTCATCTCGCTCAACTACTGCAAACTTGCCGTTACTCAAGGATACTGCATCACCAATCTTATCAGTTCCTGGTAGACCTTCTAGGCGATATAAATACTCTCCTGTTACCTGCTTGCTGACAATATCAAACTCTAGAATTCGCAAGTTGAGAGAAGCTTTAGAAGTCGCATCATTGGCGACATCTGGATTATCAATTGGACTCTGAATAAAGGCATATAATTTATTACCTTCTAGCGCTACGGCTTCAAATCCTCGGTTATTGCGACGTTGGGCATAAACTGCTGGCAAAACCTCAGTGCCAAAAGTTCCAGCAGATTGATCTGGGTTGGGTGCAGTAGCGGTTCCTTGAGGAATAAAGCGGTCAATCAATTTTCCATTAGTATCAAAGTGGTAAATTGCTGGACGGTATTCATCTACCAGCCAGTAATCTCCATTTTCCGCAATTACAATCCCTTCTAAGTCAGCACCCAAAGGATCGTTAGCTAAAACATTGTTGTCTAAGTCAACGGCAATTTCATCTGTGTAGGCTAAACCGTTTCCTACAGCTTGCAAATTAGGCAATCCTGTTAATGGGGTCGTTCCATCTTGGCGGAATAGTCCTGTTCTGTTGCTAATGGTGATTTCGCCTGTGGTGCGATTGAGTTCAAAGCTAACTATTTCTGGCTGGAAGTCGGGTAATAAAAATGGTCTTTTAACACCATCAGGTTCTCCATTGGGGCCACGGTCTGTATTGGTGACAAATTTCAGGTTGCCATTTGCTGCAAACCCTTGGAAATATAACCCAGAAAAACCACCTAAAAAAATATCTTGATTCTCAGAGGTCGTACCTAACTTTGGTAGGTTTTCAAATTCATAAATAGTCAGCTTGGGTTGAGCTACAGGATTTCGTGGATCGTAACTAGTGGTGTCGATATTGAGAGTATTGGGGAAGGCATTGGCAATATTTTCCCAAGGTACCAGCTTAAAGTTAGAACTAATGTTTTCTTCTTCACCTTCATCACTAACTATTTTGGCAGGTTCATTAGAGCCATCTTGAGTGACAAATAAACCAAATGGGAAGTTAGGCCCCAATGATACGTTAATTACATCAGCACCATCTGACTCTTGTACGCTGTCAATTGGGCCATTATTACCAACGGCAAAGTTACCCACATATTCGTTGTTGCCTTCACGGGTGTAGGCAACAAAAGTATTGTCACCTTGACTAGATGCTAATAAGTAGCCTGTGCCATTTTTGCCGTAATAAATCGTCAGTCCTTCTACGTCATCTGTGAGATAAGTACCCCCCAAATCTCTGACTTTATCAATTAACTTACCAGTTGTGCCTCCGTTTGGTTCTGCTTGGAACTTCCAGATACCTACATTTTCTTGTCCAATGTAGAGGAAGCCAGTTTCCTGGTCTACCACCATACCCTCAGTTTGAGGATCGCGACCCTCAATTGTCGGTATGGTGAACTCCCGCACCCGTTCAGCCCCAATTTTGCCATTACCTTTGTCAATCAGTTTAAACTGAGCTATGTCTCCAGTTTCTCGCCGACTGGTAAAGACATAGTAATCATTAGTTACGGGGCTACGGTATAAGGTAAGCCCGTAAGAACTGCGAGTTGATGCAGAATAAGGTTCTGCAAAAGGTGCTGCTTGGAAGAGAGTCCCAATACTGCTATCAGTGATATCTTCCAGGTATTGTCCGGGGGTGTTGGGGTTAATTTTGAAAATTGCTAGTTTATCATTGTTGCGATCGCTAGCGACAGCAATATCAACCGATTGATTGCCTAATTTGAAACCGTATTGCAAGTCAATATTGTTGTAGCGAATGCCACTGGGATTAACTGTTTGCAACAAATTACCAGACAAATCATAAACCCGCAATCCAGCATTTTTGACTGAGGTTAATACTAGGCTATCGGCAGAGTTTGTGGCATTAACATAGATCGCAGGATCGTCAGCATCAGCTCGTTGATCTACTGGTAGGGTTTCATCGTCCAATAAATCGGGACGAGTTTCTACTTTGGGTGCAGCAGTTGGAACTAAGTCTGCATCCAAAGTGAGAATTTGGGTAAATTGGCTTTGATTGAAGTTGTTATCACTTACCAGCACAATCGACTGGCTACCATCTGCTAGTTTTGGCCCAAAGGTAATACCCTCAATGTTATCTGTACCGTTAGGCAAGTTTAAGTCATTTAAATTCAACAGTAAACGCTTTTGAGCAGGTTTAATAGCTGCTAGTTGTTCAGCACTCAAATTATTGAGAGAATCGTAGAAACTAATGTCAGTTGCACCTTGCAAAGAAACTTCGTAGATTTTGATGGTGTTGCCTACACCTTGGGCAAAGGAACGTTCTAAGGCCAGTAATGTGCCACGATTATCAATCGCAAGTAAATCTGTCAAGCCATTGTCAGCCGAGCCTGTACTAGGGTTGGGTGCTTGGGCGATTGCATCGGTGATATAAAGGTATTCCTTTTCTGGCTGTCCAGTAACCAAATTGTATTGCAGAATTCGGGAACGGCTGCCACTGGTGAGTGAAGCTTTTAACCCATCTTGGGACAGCGCGTTTTCAGTCGCAGTGAATAAGGTTTTCTGGTCGGGTGTAATGGTGAGGCTTTCAAAGGCTAAGTTATTGTAAACACCTGATGTCTGCGTGTCACCTGCATCGATAATACCGTTACTGTTGGTATCTTCAATTACTGGTAGGAATTTCCTGGGGACAAATAGCGAGCCTATTTCTTGCCCTGTAGCTAGTGAAAACACTTTAATAAAGGGATTGGTAACGCGACCAGCACCAGGATTAACTTCGCCCTCGGAAGAGATAAAGACTGTACCATTGTTGGTTAAAGCGATACCTTCTAGGTCAAGGCTGTTGGTTGCAAAAAAGTTGCCATTTGTATCTTTCAGGGTGGTGACATTGGTAAAATTCACCCCGGAATCAGCGGCAGTAAAGGTATAAAAGCGGGCAGGGGCAACTTGGGAGCGATCGTCTGAGATGGCGTAATAGCGGTTGTTAACAGCATCGTAAGTGATACCAGATAATCCGCCCACCGGAGTCTGTACCCCATTCACAGTTCCCGCAACGCCAGCAGGAATAAAGCCAGTAGCAAAGGTAGTTTGTTCCAGGAATCCTGCACGAGGAATGGTTTTACCTGGTTCATTTGGCCCAGTTTGCACATCTGTAAATACTAAGCGATGGTCAGAACTAGGGAAGGGAAAAGTACTTACCAAAGGAAACGTTGAATCAGTATTCAGAGGCCAAAATACTCCTGAGTTGGCAATTTTCAGGTTAGCGGACGGTAGCACATAATCAGTCCGCAGGTTTCCGGGAGTGTTATCAGCAAAGTCTGCGGTGTCAAAGCTAGGATTACCCTTTTGGTTAGCGTTTGCACCAGCTTGTAAGTCTGCTTGTTGGGGCGCACCCAGACTAGTAGGGATGACATTAGTATTAATATTGGGATTTTGCAACAGTTGGCGAATAGCGTTGTCAAAACTATCACCATCCAACGGATCTGCATTTTGGTCGCCCACAATCACAAAGCTCGATCCAACAGCAATACCGCCAGTTTTACCCCGATCATCGTAAATGTAATTACCATTACCAGGGGTAATATAGTCTGCCCAAAAGCGGATCTCGTCGTGGTTGCGCTTACCGTTGCGATCTTCCGCGCCATCAAAGGTTGGCGGTGTGGGGTGGCTGGCGAGGATGTGAATTGTCTCACCGTTTACTTGGATGGGTATATCCCAGTGACTTTTAGAAGAAAGGCGTAGAACTGCCAATTCCTCCTGAGAATACCAATCATTTGGCTGTGGTGTTGTCGGATCGTCAGGAAGCAAAGCATTAGGCATATCCTTCCACAGAAAATTTTGGAAGGTGCGAATGTTGGCAGTGTCGATGGGATATTTGGACAATAGCAACATCCCATATTGACCAGGGAAATTCCCGAATCCAAAAGCATCATCGCCGTATCCGGTTGCGCCTGGGGTTGTCACTACTGCGCCGTTGTTGTTTAAGTCAAACCTAGAGGCAATACCCGTGTTGGAAGGAGCGATGTAGAAGTAAGGGTAGTCAACGGGTGTTGTACCATTCTGGCTGATGGCTAGGTAATTTTGCCGGAATAGTTGAACTGCCTCCGGGGAGTAGTCAAACTCGTTAATTAGCAACACATCCGGGTTATTACGCTGGATGATTTCTGCAACTGCCTTTGCCTGAGCATTGTCAGGAGTAGACAAGTCACTTACTAACTGACCTTCGGCATTACGATTCAAAGAAGCGTTGAATTGAGAAAAGCGAATTGTATTAGTAGTTACCATGTTTAATTCTGAGATAGATTCTAGACATGAGACTGTTTTGAAAATTAGAAATAGGGAACCGCAGAGGCGCAGAGTACACAGAGAAACCGGAGTTCGATTAAATCTGCGTTAAATAAAGACGAAACGAGTATCTGTTGCCAAATTTGTATTGCGGTTTAACCCGTTTTCCACAACAGCAATTAATTCCGTTCTATTGTTGGTGAAAATGCCTACAGCCGATCTCACTGACCCTAGCGAGTAATTGTTAGCAACTCCCTGAAGTTGAATCCGATCGCTTGCTTGAAAGTTGAGAATATCGGCATAATCATTGTTGCGAGAACTGGTATAGAAAACTGAAGTGGCATCACCTAAAACGTAAATATCTGCACCCTGTTCGCCGTTGAGGAGGTCAATTTCGTTTGTGCCACCGCCCCAACCAATCAGGCGGTCATTGCCATTACCCCCAGAAAGTCCGTCGCTGCCAAGTCCACCTAAGATGGTATCATTGCCATCGCCACCAAGGAGTACATCTATGCCTCCCTTGCCATCCAGGTAATCATTGCCTGCTCCTCCGTCGATTAATTCACTGGTATTAGTGCCGATGACGCGATCGCTCCCAGCCAGAGCATTGACTATGTATTTGTTCAAACCAGTAAGTTCGCTGACAAAAATGATATCGTTGCCAGATGTCGCCTTGTTATTAGCAACAGTCAGGTCAAAGGTATCGCTAACATTACCGCCTTTACCATCAGCAGCAGTAACTGTAACTGCGAAAATGCCGATTTGGGAGATAGTGCCGGATATTACACCTGTGTTGGCAACGATACTAGAACCTGTGGGTAAACCTGTAGCACTGTAAGTCAGGGTGTCACCTCGATCTACATCAGCAAATGTGTTACTGATATTGAAAGAAAAAGCTTTATTAGTAGAAATGATTTGGTCGTCAATCGGTTGTACTACCGTGGGAGCATTATTTTTAGGGAGATTAAACCGAGCCACACTAGGGTCATGATCGCTATCCTGGTCGGCAAACTCTGAATTGATGTGAACTACATCATACCCATCCAGCTTGTTGAGCAAGTTGTTACTAACTAAAACGTGGTCAAGGGTTTGGGCATTACCTTGAAAGTTATACGTGTAACGCTCATTTTGCGGCAAAGTTTCAATTAAAGAAGTCAGTCCAGCGCTTTCTAGTGTGTTGACAGGGTTGGAAAACTCAAAGTCATTTAAGTCACCCGCCACTACTACATTGGCATTGGGGGCGATCGCTAAAATATTGCTGACAAAGTTCTTCACCAGGGTAGCTTGTTGCTGACGCTGGGTTTCACTGCTGAGAGTTGGTGGTTGATTCGGCCCAAATAATGGTTGGTCGCCACCTTTAGAATTAAAGTGGTTGCCAATTACATAAACAGTTTCACCGTTGAAAGTAAATTCACCAACTAACGGCTTACGACTACTACTAAAGGCGGAGTTGGTGGGGTCGATTAAACGAGGACTATTAGAAACTGTGGAAACACCAGAGACATCAGTAACTATGGTGCTGGTGGTGGAACTACCACCGGGGCGATCTACAAAGTTGACACGATTAGGATTAAACAAGAATCCTACCCGGATATTTCCACCAGGTTCACCGCCGTTCGTATCGTCTACTGGGTTAATTTGGCGATATTGATACGTCGGGCCACCAGCAGCAGTAACTGCATCTATTAACTTTTGGAAGGTAGTGCTGGCATCAACTACGCTATCATTTGTTACACCGTTATTGTCCTGAATTTCTTCGAGACTAATGATATCTGGTGATTTGAGATTATTAACAATGCGATTAGCCAAGTTATTAAACTTGGTTTGATCGTCACCTGGATCGAGGTTTTCGACGTTGTAGGTAGCGATCGTCAGTTGGTTGGTGCTGGGAGTTAGGTTAGTGACTTCTTTTTGAATGTTACTGTTCTGTACTACTGTAGGAGCAGCCGATACTAAAACTTCATAGTTGTTAAAGCTGTAGTCAACGACACCAACAATATTGCTAAGTTGCGTACTAACATTAACTTCAGGTAACACTAAGGAATTGTTCAGATCATCTATCTGAATCCGCTCAGGATTGAAGTCTGAAGCACTAATCAGGCTACCACCGCGAACCGTTAGCCCTGTGGCATTTGCGCCATTGTCTGCTAATACCCAAATTTCTTCTGATGTACCAAAGTTTGCAGTGGGTGAAGTGGCGATTGGGTTATTCACCTGTACCAGCATTCCTTCTAAGCTTTCATAGAAGTCGATGCCATCCTGTGCAGGATCGAAGGTGGTTGTTCCAGTTTCAATATTAGCGATCGTGTCGTTATCGATTACCGTTGTCGGAATAGTTCTGCCACCATTGCCAAGGATTGTAGCAGTGGATAGCGCATTGCCAGTGGAAACGGTGACAATTGTGGGAGCGGTGATTTGTGTTTTGGTTAAATTATTGGCATCGTTGCCTGGACGAAACTCTGTAACTGTTCCACTGACTAATATGGAATCGCCGACGGATACGGTTGGTGCTGATGAGGTGAAGACGAAAATACCTTCAGAAGTGCTATCGTCGCTGTCTGGAGTAGGGTCTTGCAAGTAAAAACCGTTACTTGCTTTCACTGTGACAATTCCCGCTACATTACTGACAGTCTGATTTCTAAAGGATGAGATATGTCCCATTCCCTGAATGTCGCTAATCCGAACGGATGGAGTGACTTCAAACACCGCAATTGTCTTGCTGACTTCGGCTGTAGTAACTAACAAAGGCTTGTCCGTGGGACTATCTGCCGCCGAGACAAACGTTAACCCTTCGATCGCAGTATCTTCAGGAGTGTTGATATATTGAACAAAGCTTGGCTTGTTGGGATTTGTCACTTCGTAAACTATGACATCGCCAGTGCGTTCTAAACCAATAAAAGCATAAGTGCGGTTGTTGATGACTCCAATCGCCACGCCTTCGGGTTCAGGCCCTTTATTATCGCTGCGGGTGTCAAATGTATCAGCCGCACCATCTGAGTTAAACAAAGTTGGTACTTTGGTTGCGGTGATTTGTTCAAATTGGTCGCCACTGTCGAATATCTGATTACCGCTTGCGTCCCAAATCGAAAAGGAACGCCCCCCAAATGCTTCGATGCGGTCAAAATCTCCGTCTTTGTCCGTGTCTCCTGTGGCATTTGTAACTGTCAACCGTCCCAGGTTGGTATTTTGCTTCAGGGTAGCCGCATTGGGGAAAACTGTGGGATCTAAAGCATATCCGGCTGCGCCAACCCGGATTTCCTCGCTAAAACCAGTGTAATCGCGGGAATCTCCTTCGTTGGCGGTGATGTAGTAAGTCTGTCCGTTGGCACTGAAACTAGCGATCGCATCGGGTTGATATAACCCAACCACCGGCCAATTCTGAATATTGATTTTACCATCTTGATCGCTAGCATCTAATCCGTTACCTGGAAGATTGTAATTCTTCGCACCAAGGGGCAAAATATTGGTGATGGTGGCGCTAGCAATATCCAGAATAGCGATCGCATTGTTTTCTTGTAAGGTAATCCGTGCAGTTTGACCGTCTGGAGATACAGCAATGTACTCTGGCTCCAAGTCTTGTGCCACTGTCGAGCCGGGGCCAGTAATCCGTACACCTGCGGCTTTGAGTGTGGCGATTTGGCTATTGAAGCTTGTAAATGAGGCTTGGGCAACGGTTGCATTCGCCACGCCACCAGCAATGTTAATAATACTGACTGAACCTTCAGGATCTACCGAATTTGGTTGCCCGTAGCTGTTGGGTTCTCCCTCATTTGCTACTAATACCTTCGTGCCATCGGGCGTAAAGGTAAGCATATCGGGTAATGCACCCACCGCCACCGAGTTCAAAAAGTTGCCATTGGCGGCATTGTAGAAACTCACCTTTCCTGTCTGTTGGGCGTTTGTGCTGGTGTTTTGGACGGCGTAGGCGACTGCGACAATACCATTTTTCACCGCAACGCTGTTGGGAATAGCTTGTGTCCCTGCGGGGGGAGTAAATCCTGTTGTCAAAGAACCAGCCGAGGTTAGCGCCCCTGTATTGCTGACATTATAAATTTCAACTATGCTGCCAGCAACGACAAATAAGCGATCGCTTCCAGAATCAAAGGCAGATATTTCGGCTCCATTAGTACTGGTGAAGTTGCCAACTTTCTGCAAAATACTGGAGTTATTGTTGGTAATCGTAATATTTTTGGAAGTGGTGCTGCCCATAGACCAGCCATCTTCATCGGCATTGAAAGAGATAAAAGCAATATCGCCTTGTGTCAAAGCCATTAATAACGTCTCCTTCAATTTATTTTGTGTTGTTTGAAAATCGCCTGAAAAGCTGATGTTCAGTAATAATTTGCAGACATAATCAAGTCACATTGACAATCGCAATATCACTATCAATAAAAACTATTTTGTAGTCAAAAAAGTTACGTATTTTACTAGTATTAATCCATATTCAGCAACCTCAAGTTATCTCAGCAATATTAAGAAACTGCTAGCAAAAGGTTAAAAGAACAAATATTTGGCATTGAGTTGCGTTTAGAATGGACTTCTTGCAGAAGCGGGGAAATGGGTAAAGGTATGAAATTTTTCCTTGCCCTTTAACATCCACTCCAACATCTTGGCATTTGTTACTTTTGCAAGATGTCTAATAGACCTCTTGCAAAAATATATTTTTGCACTCTTAGGGAAAAGGAAAAAGGTTAAAGGGAAAGGATTTTGAGTTTCTTTACCCTTTTCCCCTGCCCCTTATCCCCAGAGGGGGCCCCACCTTCCCCTTTACCCCGACAAATGCCAAGAAGTCTAATATACAGTTGGATTTAGATACCCGACTTCTCGAAGAAGGCTGGAGGGCAGCAATTTTACGCCCATAAAAAAGGCGGACAAGATGCCCGCCTCACAATAAGTAGTTGGATATTTTTTATTTGAAAGTCATTTTGTATTAAAAGCCACTCTTGCTTACCGGAACTTACCAGGGCTTAGACGAGCGCCATTAGGCTGAGATTGACGACGAATTGCTACTCCACCACGTAAATTGTTTCCAGTACCACCATCTTTGCGATCGAGGAAAGGCTTCAAATTAATCCCACCTCTAGATGAACTAACCCGATTATTGCCACCGCCTAGAAGTGTACGTCCTAAATTATATAATTCGTTGCCTCCACTACTGCGATTGCCATAAGTGTTAACGGCTATAGTTTGTTGTCCGCTATCAGCAGTAGTCAAGTTTTGAAAAATGCTATTGCGGATAACAACAGGATCTTTCCCACTGGGGACTGTCAGCACAATTCTACAGTTTGGATTAGCTTCAGTTGTGACGCAGACAATATTTTCATTATTCTCTACGGATGTCTGAAGTTCTTGTAAACCATCTGGGCGATAAAGTTCCAAGCGACTGGCAATTGCTGTACAACGCCTTTGTGCGTCCCAACCACCACCCAAAGCCGCAGGCGCTGCCCAAGGAAAGAATTGTCCTGGTTGACTTTGTGGCTGGTACATGACAGTATACTGTCCATTATAAGTCTGACAGGTAAACCGAGTTGTACCGTCAGCTGAGGGTGAAGATGGTACACCTGTTGATGTGTCTATTGGAACTGGTGCTGATGTGCCGCCTGATGGTACTGTTGGTACCACTACACCATCGCCATTAGAATCAAATTGCGCCATTGCTGCCGAATTGCCCAGACACAAAGATAAGCCAAGACTGCCCAAAGCTATCAACCGCAGCATTTGTGATGACATAAATCATCCTCCAGGAGAAATTAAGTAGGGAATTGATAGTTTAAGTGACGAATAATTCTGGTTTTTGATTCAGCAAAAACTTATTTTTTTTCTCTCTTGCTTTTTTCTCGGCAATTAGCTTTTTCACCCGTGATTGAATTTCTACATGATGCCCCACTTCTTCGTAAGTATAAGGGTTGTAGCTATTACGGCTAATCAGGTTTTCTAAATCACTCGCTCCCCACCGCCTGGGTGCGAAGAATTCGTTTCATTCTGCGGACACCTACGCATATATACTAAGGCAAATTATTTGGATCGATACCTTGAGATTGTAAATAGGCAATTAGCCGTTCTTTTTGCTGGCGTTCCTGTTCAATTTGTTCTACTGCCCAAAGTAACAAATTACCTCCCTCATCCCACCAGCGCAACCAATAACCAGTTCTGGCTTCTTTTGTTCCTTGCCAAGTTCCTAGAAATAAACCCATTGAATCAATCCAATGACAACTATTTTCATCAGGTTGCTTTAACTCGTAGCGCCTGTTTTCGAGTTGGTAAAATTCCAATAAACCGCCATTTGGGTCAAAAATTACGTAAATTGGGACTTGAAGAATCTGCTCGTAAAAAAACCATTTTCCTGGTGGATAGGTTCGTTTAAAAGAGTATTCTCCACCCTCAGTGTCAGAGAGAAATTCCATCACAATTGCCGGAATATCTCCATCTAAATTAGGTGTATAGCTTTTGCGTTCTCCTAAAACCTGATTTACCGATGGCACATAAACCCAGTCGGGTGCTTTAGCTATAAATTGCCCGTTTATCGTCGCACAAAGTCCAAAATTTGAGGCTATCAACATCTGCGGTTGGATGAAACCACTTATCTCAAGGCTTTCGCGCAAAGCACCAGCCAATAGTGGCTGACCTGTATTTTCCACTGGTTCATCCTCTAAGTGAAAATCTGCGGGCAATGCTTCCCAAGATACTACTAGTTCTGTTGAAGATTTAGCTTCACCGAGTTGGGTTGCCATATACACCCCCTTTTATTGATTTGTCTTTATTTTATGGCTGACCAGTGGTTTGTTGTCAGGAGCAACGCTGTTATTTTAAAACGCTACTACTCGCACTTTAGAATTCATAAAACACAAAAAACCCCGGCTAAATGAGTCGAGGTAAAGTCGAGAACTGAGATTAACGATGAGATACAGCGATACTGAAATCTAAAATCTTAGCTAACGCTAAAACCAACCAAAACTAAAGCGGTGACGATTAAAGTTGCAAAAAGACTCTGTAAAACGTATTTACGTTGTTCCCAAATTGCAGGGTACTCAGCGTAGTACATCTTGGGTTCTGCTGCGTAGTTGTTGAGAATGCCGTCTTCATTAGTGGTGGTATACATAGTTTTCTTTTTTTTGTTATCTTATGTAACTAAATATAACAGTTTCGTTACAAATAGTCAACACCACTTGACAAATAAAGACTGATGCTAATAATAAAACTGACTTATCAGGATACTACTGCCGTTTAGGATATGTAAAACACAAAAAACCCCGGCGAAACTAACCGAGGTGACAGAGAGAAGTATGAATGACAATAAGATACAGCGATACTGAAATCTAAAATCTTAGCTAACGCTAAAACCAACCAAAACTAAAGCGGTGACGATTAAAGTTGCAAAAAGACTCTGTAAAACGTATTTACGTTGTTCCCAAATTGCAGGGTACTCAGCGTAGTACATCTTGGGTTCTGCTGCGTAGTTGTTGAGAATGCCGTCTTCATTAGTGGTGGTATACATAGTTTTCTTTTTTTTGTTATCTTATGTAACTAAATATAACAGTTTCGTTACAAATAGTCAACACCACTTGACAAATAAAGACTGATGCTAATAATAAAACTGACTTATCAGCGATCGCGGATTCTGGCAAAGTGATTCGAGTTTGCCAACACCGGATGTCTCTTAGCTCGTCGCTGCGCGTCTAAAGAGTTTTTTAACTTAATTGCCATAAAAAACCCCAGTAAATTGGGGGCATAAGACGTTTCTGAGCCTGATAACCTTCCTTCGACTTAGCTATGTCAGTGGCTCTAAATCAAAAGGAATCGAATCCTATAGCTGATTGGCTCTTTCTGCCTCCTTCAATTTTTGGGATTCCCTAAATTTCTAACCCAACTACCATTAAGTCGGGTGGATATTCAACATTAAACTGGTAATATATATCTCGTCGCTCTTGAGGTGGAAGAGTTAACAGCCATTCTAAAATTCCCATTTCACCGAGTTGAATTTGTGGGTTGCTGCGACTGAGGCGTACTTTAATTTGCTCGTTGCGGCTAACTGGCAATTGTTCAGTTAATTTTAGATTGACTTGTTTCTCTAGCAAGTTAGTAACAATCAACCGATAACTATAAGTAATCCGGCGCTGGTTGCTAATTAATCTTTTATCTA
>NZ_JAVRCI010000069.1:0-34056 GCF_034530835.1 Nostoc sp. DedQUE12b
ATTATTTATGCAACGCCTTTTGAACAGCTGCAAGCATAACTAGCAACTTGGGTTATTAGGATTAATTAACTCCTTTGCCTCTCTGAATATCGGAGATGTGGGAGGTAGTAAAACAACAGGTGTGACAGCTGGAATTAGTGAAGCTTTAGTATCCACAGCATCAGGGTTGGTAGTGGCAATCTTTACACTTTTATTTGCCAATACCTTCCGAGGACTCTACCAGCGGCAGATTGCCTGGATTCAAGAATATGGCGGACAGTTAGAATTACTCTACCGCCGTCGCTACGAAAGAGGAGATAAATCATATCTGCCGAATAAATAAAGCGGAACTGGGTAATTGTAAATTAGAAATCGGTAATTGCGATTAGTTCATTATTTGTTACCGATTTTGCTCTAAAACTTTTGACTCTAATAGTATTCTAAAATAACGAACAGCTTTGTTCGCTACAGTTATTGAGGAAATATTCCATGACTATTTGGGTAAATGAGCAAATCGATCCGTCTGGAATGATTCATGCCTGTATTGCCACTTGTAATGAATCTCAAGCCAAAGATTGTCATGATTCATTTCAGAATAATTTGACCGAGAGGCAAAAGGCCTCAGGTTGGA
Source organism: Nostoc sp. DedQUE12b (assembly GCF_034530835.1). Classification (NCBI taxonomy): domain Bacteria; kingdom Bacillati; phylum Cyanobacteriota; class Cyanophyceae; order Nostocales; family Nostocaceae; genus Nostoc; species Nostoc sp. DedQUE12b. Next base: position 611 of record NZ_JAVRCI010000069.1, read on the forward strand.
TGGCGCGATTGCGGACAGTCGATTCTTGGGATGAAGTGCCGGTGAATTCTTTAAAACTCAATTAATTGGGTGCTATAGAAATTAGGCTGTATAGCTGAAGTATCTCCTGGCAGACATAACTAATTTTGTTATTTTCTGCTTACTCCAACCTGCTTTGCTTTTTTAGGATTTTGATCAAACATATTTCATCTGCATAGGTGTAGCCCGCACTTCGGCAAGCTCAGTGACCACCATAGGCATCGCTTGTCTACTAAACGCTGTATCTATGCCAATGCCTACAGCGATCGCAGCAAATTTCATGAGAACAGGTTAATAAAGGATAAAATTCGGATTAAATTTCTCACATTATTATTAACTGCTTCCAAAAAAAGTAACATATTATAGAAAAATGATGATTTTTCTTAACTTTTAAGAGGTATCATCTATACCGTAGATTAAATTAAAAAATTTGTATAAGCCGAATCAATTTAGTGAACTATCCCAAAGTTTACACTTCGGAGCAAGCCTGTCCCATTAATTTAGTTGGCGAAACAGGACAAGCGGTTCAAGTTTCAATTCATGCTCCCAGTCAATATATCCGTGCCAACTGCGAACGGATATTACCAGATTGGAAACGGCAACCATTTTTACGAGTAGTGATTGTATTACAACAATCGCGTTATCAATTAGTCGAAAAGACAGCAGAAGTAGAGTCAGAGAAAGAACGCTTGCGAGAAAAGTTTATGAGATTCGGCTGTGATTTAGCATTTAATCTGCGCGATCGCGGCTATTTAACAGACTTGATTGACCCTCGTACAGGCTATCCTTTACTGTCTCATCCCGGAGCAATTCCCCACGATGACACAGCAGTTGTCAAAGCTTTGCTCAACTATCCAGTGATTAAAAATCAATGCCGTGTGTTAGTTCATCCCGATTGGGGTGCAGCAGTTTATCCTAGTATTTTGATATCAGAAGCTCCCCCAATTGTGATCGAATGGGTTACAAAAGGCGTAGCATCCATGCATGGGTGGAAAGAAGTTGATTATTAGTCATTTATCATTTGTCATTTATCCTGAGTTTCGACTGCGCGGTAATCGAGCGACTTGTACTGAGCGTAGTCGAAGTAAGTCGAGATTCAACTACCGCGTAGTCAGTCGTTAGCATGGTAACAGAGCGTAGTCGTACCCCTCCGGGGAAGCAAGCTACGCGCAGCGTCTCGTAGAGAAAGAATTGCAGCCTCTCCAAGAGTTGTATTGGTCATTAGGTATGTAAAGACCTATATCAGCACTTGTCTCTCCAAACAAATTCTTCTAAGAAGCTAGGATAGTCGAACTTGCTTTGAACTTGTTCTAGCATATCGCCCAACTTAGGGAGGACAATACTACCAGCTTTAATAGGGGAATACCGTTCATCGGCAATTTAGAGAGCGGGAATCATAGCATTGAAATGCAGTCAAAATTGACTCATTTTAAGGAGTATGCAGTTTTATATTACCAGTCAAGAATTAAGTAATTTAAGAGGTCAGGATAATCAGGAAAATCATGAATTTATTTAAGGATTTTCCTAATAAGATTTTTTTAATCAAGGTTAATCTTATGAAAGGTTGCCAAATAAAATTTTTATTGTATAAATTCTATAAGTCCAATTATTTTCAAAAACTTTTTATCAAGCTTAAGTTATGATAGGCTACAGTTAGCTTGATTGGATGCAGGAGTATAGAAGAATCCAAATTATAAAACTATTTATTTTATATATATTAGACTTTTGGGCATTTGTCGGGGAAGGGGGAAGGGGGAAGGGGGAAAGGTTCTGTATTGTTTCCTTCCCCTTTAACATGAACCCCTTTTTCACCCTCTTGCAAAAAGCACTTTTACAAGAGGTCTATTAATCTTTTGTTGATAATTTATATATACAAAAAAAATTGATATTTGCTAATCTGCTTTGACCTTTGTCGCTATTTAAAATCTTGCTAGATTCTTTATTATTTCTTGATAAAAACATCATTAATTCTACCCATGCAGTCAGAGTTAAAATGATTGATATTAGAGAAGGCATGAAGAAATCTAAAAGAATAAACATAGTATGTTTAGCAGCCAAGTCAGTATTCTCGGTTATGAAGTTAGCGAAGAAATTTATAACGGTTCTCGAACTATAGTTTATCGGGGATATCGGAAAACTGACTCCTTACCAGTGGTGATTAAACTGCTGAAAAATCCTTATCCTAGCTTTAGCGAACTCGTACAATTTCGTAATCAGTACAGCATTACCAAAAATCTTAACTATCCCGGAATTATCCAAACTTACAGCTTGGAACCGTATCAAAACGGCTATGTGTTGGTAATGGAAGACTTTGGGGGAATATCCCTTTCTGAATGGAGGGGTAAAGAAGGGAAGATAGGGGGAGAACCACAAAATCTAATTAAGTTTTTACAAATTGCAATATCTTTGTGTAATACCTTAAATTATCTCTATCATCATAATATTATTCATAAAGATATTAAACTCGCAAATATTCTACTTCATCCCGAAACAAGACAAGTAAAATTAATCGACTTTAGTATTGCTTCTCTTCTTCCCAGAGAAACTCAAACAATAATTAATCCTAATTTATTAGAAGGAACTCTAGCTTATTTATCTCCTGAACAAACTGGGCGGATGAACCGAGGAGTAGATTATCGCAGTGATTTCTATTCTTTGGGTGTGAGTTTTTACGAATTGCTGACTGGAGAATTACCTTTTCAATCAGATGATCCAATGGAGTTGGTGCATTGTCACATTGCGAAAATGCCGACCCTATTAGGTAACAGAGAAGATATTCTCCAGGTATTCTCTGATATCGTCATGAAATTAATGGCAAAAAATGCTGAGAATAGATATCAGAGTGCTTTAGGATTAAAGCATGATTTAGAAGAATGTTTATATCAAATCCAAGAAACCGGAACAATTACATATTTTGAAATTGCCAAAAGAGATATTTGTGACAGATTTATTATTCCAGAAAAATTATATGGGCGAGAAACGGAAGTTGAGAAACTACTAAAAGCCTTTGAGAGAGTATCTGCTGAAAACAGCGAAATGATCTTAGTTGCAGGGTTTTCCGGTATTGGAAAAACTGCGGTAGTTAATGAAGTTCATAAACCGATTGTCAAACAACGCGGTTATTTTATTAAGGGCAAATTTGACCAATTTAACCGAAATATTCCCTTTTCGGCGTTTGTACAGGCTTTCCGCGATTTAATAGGGCAATTACTTACTGAAAGCGATCAACAAATCAAACAATGGCAAAATAAAATTACTGGAGCATTAGGTGATAACGCCCAGGTAATTATTGAAGTGATTCCGGAGTTAGAACTAGTTATTGGCAAACAATCTCCTGTACCAGAAGTATCAGGCATTGCAGCACAAAATCGATTTAATTTACTATTGCAAAAATTTATTGAATTATTTACTAATAAAGAACATCCACTGGTGATATTTTTAGATGATTTACAATGGATTGATTCTGCCTCATTGAAACTCCTGCAATTTTTAATGAGTGAGGTAAATTATGCCTCTTTACTAGTCATTGGTGCCTATCGATATAATGAAGTTTCTGTAACCCATCCTTTAATTTTGACATTGGATGACATCAAAAAAAACGGCGCAAAAATTAATATTATTAATCTAAAACCACTGAATGAATCTAAATTAAATCAGTTAGTAGCTGACGGTTTAGATTGCACAGAAAATCTAGCTTTACCACTGTCAAAATTAATTTATCAAAAAACTCAAGGCAATCCATTTTTTGCTATACAATTTATCAAAGCATTACATCAAGATGCCTTGATTTATTTTAATTATGAGCAAGGTCATTGGCAATGTGACATAGCAGAAATTAATCAGCGATCGCTCGTCAATGATGTAGTTGAATTTATGGCATTACAATTACAAAGGTTGCCAAAATCAACTCAAGATGTTTTGAAATTAGCTGCGTGCATAGGTAATCAGTTTGATTTAGAAACCTTAGCAATTGTTTCTCAACAATCAAAAATAGAAACAGCAGCCTGTTTATGGAGTGCCTTACAGGATGGTTTAATTTTACCCCAAAGTAAGATTTATAAGTTTTTTGTTGGCTCAGAAAATCAAGCTTTTCCTCAACACAATTCTGAAATTATTGTATATAAATTTCTGCATGATCGCATTCAACAAGCAGCCTATTCTTTGATTCTTGAAAGCCAAAAGCAAGCAACTCACTACCACATCGGTAAACTACTGTTAGGAAATCTATCAACCGCAGAACTAGAAGACAGAATCTTTGATGTAGTTAACCAAATCAACATTGGGAAATCTCTACTTCCAGATGAAAGTGAGAAAAAACAGCTTGCGGAACTCAATTTAACTGCGGGTCAAAAAGCGAAAGCTTCCACAGCCTATGAAGCAGCAAAGACTTATTTTCAAATCGGGATTAACTTGCTGGATCAAGATGCTTGGACTGCTGCCTATCGTCTCGCCTTTGAGCTCCATTTCAATTTAGCAGAAGCCGCGTTGATGAGTGGAGATTTCCAGTCGTTAGACGAGACGGTATTAACCTTACTCAAATTTGCCAACTCAAATATCGATCAAGCCAAAATTTATGTTTTGAAGGTTGATCAGTACTCCTTGCAAGGGCAGTTTGTAGAATCCATCCAGGCAGGTTTGGAAGGGTTACGAAGTCTTGGTATTAGAGTTGACCGAGATATCTTGAGGCAATTGGCTCAAGAAGAGTTTGCCGTTGTTGAAGACAGCTTAAAAAATCGCTCGATTGCCACTTTGCTAGATTTGCCTGCTGCAACGAATCCAGAAGTTCGAGCCGCGATCGAATTATTGATTATTCTGCAACCACCAGCCTATATTGTCTCTGATTTTGATCTGTACAGTTTCGCGACATTCCGGGCTGTCCGTTTATCGATTGAGCAGGGTAACACTGCTGAATCCATTAAAGCGTATGTTTCCTACGGTTTTCTAATTGGACTGATGCATGGTCAATACCAGCGCGGACTTGAGTTTGCTGACCTTGCTCTGCAATTAAGCTATAAGCTCAATAGTAAATTTCAACAATCCAGAGCTTGCTTTATCTTCAGTTACACTATTCAAGTTTGGGCAAAACCAATACAAGGAGCAGCTGAAATCAACTATCAAGGGTTTCTAGCAGGATTGGAATCTGGAGAAATTATCCATGCTGGATACAATCTCTACGGTAATATTCTGAATCGGCTATTTCAAGGTGAAAACCTGGCAGATATTGCAATTGATATTGATAAATATTGGCTGATTGGAGAGAAATTAAAGCATGATTTTTTGCTGAGTATCCTTGCTGCTAGCCGTTTCTTTGTTAACCAACTCTCGCAATCTTTAGATGAGTCAGAACCAGATTTGGTACAAGCAGAGCAGGCTTGGGTTGAACGTTCTAAGGCATTGAAATCCTATACAGCCCTCGGCACCTACTACATTCTGCAAATGTATCGAGCTTGCCTAATTCAAGGCTGCAAGCCGGATATTCACTATCTAACAGAAGCACGGAAATTTCTCAATGGTTGTGCCGGATTTACCACGTCTGCCGGTTACTATTACTACGGTTCTCTGATTATGTGCAACTACTATCCAAGTTTGCCAGAAGCAGAGCGTAGCGATGTCTTACAGCAGATCGAAACCAATCAAGCTCAACTCAAAATCTGGTCAGAAAGCTGTTCAGAAAACTTCTTGCATAAGTATTTGCTGGTCGAAGCAGAACGATCGCGGATTGCCGAAAAATACCTAGAAGCCATGAACCTTTATGAGCGCGCCATTGCCGAAGCTAAAGCCAACGGTTATCTGCAAGAAGAAGCGATCGCTAACGAACTCACTGCCAAATTTTACCTGGAACTGGATAAAGAAAAAGCAGCCCAAGGATATATGCAAGAAGCATACTACTGCTATGCTCGGTGGGGAGCAAAAGCTAAAATCGATGACTTAGAAAAACGCTATCCTGAATTACTCCAGCCCATTCTACATCAACAAAAATTCAACTTTAATTCCCTAGAAACCATCGCTCCTATTACCCACAGTTCGATATCTTTATCCAGCCAAACTTCCATTCTTAGTAGGGACAATATTTCCAACACCTTAGACTTTATGTCTATTCTGAAAGCGGCTCAAGCTATTTCTAGTAGCATTGAATTCGATGAAATTATTGCTAGCTTGACGAAAATTATTCTCGAAAACTCTGGAGCAAAAAAATTTGCCTTAATTCTTGATGAAAATGGAAACTTAAAAGTCAAGGCAATTACCTTTATTAATCACCAAGACAATTTTTCAACTCCAATCCAAACTATTCTTAAATCACAATTGCTAGATACTTGTGAAGATATTCCTAGAAAAATTATCAATTATGTCAAAAATACTCAAAAGACAGTTGTTATAGATAATTGCCAAACAGATTTAGCTGGGTTACTTGGAGAATATCTGCTCGAATTTAAACCCCAGAGTGTACTTTGTATGCCGATTATTAATCAAGGACATTTAGTGGGTATTCTCTATTTAGAAAATAAATTAGTAGCAGGGGTATTTACTAGCGATCGCATCAAAGTTATCCAAATGTTATCTGTGCAAGCTGCCATCTCTCTAGAAAATGCTCGTCTTTATCAAGAATCTCAAGAAAAAGCTCAACAGATTCAACAAACCCTCCAGCAGCAAAAAACCTTATTTAATGTTGTTAATCAGATCCGGGAGTCTTTAGATTTAGGTGCAATTTTTCGTGCAGTAACTCAAAATATTCGTTCAATCCTTAATGTATCGCGCGTCGGAATTTATCAATTTGATCTCGGAGTAAATTACGAATATGGTGAATTGATTGCCGAAGATGTTCTACCCCAATTTCTTTCTGGTTTAGCTGTAAAAATTCAAGACCATTGTTTTGGAGAGAACTATGCAACCCTGTACAAACAGGGACGATTTTGTACAATATCAGATATTGAAACCGCAGAAGTTTTAGATTGTCATCGGGTAATTTTGCAACAGTTTAATGTTAGAGCATCATTGGTTGTACCAATTATGCAAGATGACGAACTTTGGGGCTTACTCTGCATTCACCAATGCGATCGCCCGCGTCACTGGCAACCTTCTGAGATTGAATTTGCCCAACAAATTGCTGCACAAATGGGAGTTGCACTCCAACAAACCGATCTACTGCTGGAAACTCGCCAACAAGCGAGCCAATTAGAAGAAACACTCCAAAATCTCAAAGAGACTCAACTTCAACTAGTACAAAAGGAAAAAATGTCTGCGTTGGGAAATCTTGTTGCAGGGGTAGCTCATGAAATGAATAATCCTCTTGGTTTTATTTCTGCTAGTCTTGAACAAAGCAAACCTGTATTTGCAGATATACTTATACATCTGAAACTATATCAAGAAAGTCTGCCAAATCCAAAAGAGGAAATTATTAAACACGCCGCAGAAATCGACTTGGAATATAGCTTAGAAGATTTGCCCAAGATGATTGATTCCATGATGATAGCGTGTGACAGGCTGAAAAATATCAGTACCAGTCTCCGCACTTTCTCTCGTGCCGATCAAGACTACAAAGTACCTTTTAATATCCATCAAGGCATTGATAGTACTATTCTCATTCTCAAACATCGTCTGAAGTCAAATGAACAACGTCCCGCCATTGAAGTTATCACAAACTATGGTAATTTACCTCAAGTAGAATGTTTTCCCGGTCAATTAAATCAGGTATTTATGAACATACTAGCGAATGCTATTGATGCCTTGGATGAATCAAATACAGATCGGAGTTTTGGGGAGATTAAAGCCAATCCTAATCGGATTATCATAACCACCACATTATTACAAAACAAACAGGTTGAAGTGAAGATTGCTGATAATGGTCAAGGCATGAGTGAATCAGTTAAACAAAAAGTGTTTGACCACTTGTTTACTACGAAAGGAGTTGGTAAAGGAACGGGATTAGGATTAGCGATCGCTCAGTCTATTGTTGTAGAAAAACATGGTGGAACTTTGGATGTCAATTCTACCCCAGGCCAAGGAACAGAATTTGTGATTACCTTACCGATTCTGGCTCAGACTCAAAGTTAACTTAGTCGAAAGTGTGATTTCAGTTAACCACCGCCAGTCAATCGCACACCACAGACGTACACCCGCTATCATTGTTAACCTAATACGGTTCAGTTAAGGCTAAAACTCTGTTATCGAATTTTTTAACGAACCGCTTTCTCTACGAGAGGCTTTCGCCAACGCGTAGCGTCTCGTAGAGAAGGCGCAGAGGACGCAGAGATACTATGCAATATAAAACTGCCCTAGACGTAAGCCAGAGCAGTTTTTGATAGAAGTAAATTGTATAGGAGACTTTTACTGTTGTCCCCGGTTTATCCATAATAAATATTGTTATACAATACTATTCACCTCAAACTTCGTGCTTTACGCAAAAAACGAATAATCTTTAAGTTGGCATTACAAAGTTTAGACGATGTTTTTCTAGCAACTGAGGCTGGGAAATAACTCGCGCTTTATGTATAGCCGTAGTCACATAGGTTAGGACAATGTTGATTCCTCAAAGGCTTGAAACGACTGGGTTTTTGTTCAGCACGGGCTAAACGCCCCGCTACCGCTAACAGCACTCAGCACTCAGCACTTTGCTATATATAGCGATAAACAGTTTGGCTACAAGAGTTTTTATTATAAGTACACCTATTGATGGCTAGGTTCTCTTCCTGATAATTTTACCTACGGTACGGAGTCTGTGATTTGCTGCCTCAGCATCATCTAATGCCAGTTGCTTTGTCTCCAAACCTTGAGTGTGAGCTTCTTTTCTGCTCTCTTGGGTGTTAATGATAAATATTTAACCGGACGCTATATGACAGATTAATAGTGCAGACCTACCCAAACTGAGTTGAGTTAGGCTGCAAATACACGTATGCAGCTAGATTATAATTAGATTATTATATATCCGAAATATTACTGTGATTTTTGAAGCTTTTTATATATGTAAATGGTTGATTTCAGAGAATATACGGTAACAATAACCAAAGCGATCGCGGTACTTTAATTTTAATAAATCTTATATTATTCAAATTAAAAAACTCAGAAAAGATGACGAACACAGAATGTAGAAGCTCAAGCTACTACTCGATTCTAGGCTAAAACTAGTACGGTAAAACTTTGACGAATGCCAAACGTAGTTCTCCTTTAGAAGATGAAATCCACTAGATGTATGCGCATCTAGAAGAGGACTGAGGCTAAAAACCTCTTCTTTCGCACTTCAGGCTTTGGTGAAGACTTGTGCAATGTGTAGGTTTTTATGATGGAATTTTTAAATAATTTTTTCTCTACTAGCCAGTTTATTCCCCACGGACATTGCTACCTCTGGAAACCAGGATTGGTGTGGTTGCATCTAATTTCAGATGTGTTAACTGGACTTGCTTATTATTCAATTCCAGTGATGTTGGTTTATTTTGTTCGTAAACGACGAGATATGCCATTTGGCTGGATATTCTTAATGTTTGGCGCATTCATCGTTGCTTGTGGCACAACTCATTTAATGGATGTATGGACGCTTTGGTATCCTACCTATTGGCTATCAGGGTTATTCAAAGCTATCACCGCTTTTGTTTCCGTATTAACGGCTATAGAGCTTGTGCCATTAATACCACAGGTGCTGGCTCTACCGAGTCCTGCTCAACTAGAGGTTGCAAACTACCAACTAGCGAAGGAAATTTCTGAACGCATACGGACTGAGGAGGTGTTGAGGGAAAACGAACAACGCTGGCAATTAGCTTTGCGCGGTAATAATGATGGAATTTGGGACTGGAATGTTAAAACCAATGAAGTTTTCTTCTCGGCTCGCTGGAAAGAAATGCTCGGTTACGAAGACCACGAAATTTCTAACCATTTAGATGAATGCGTGACACGAGTGCATCCGAACGATATTGAGTGGGTGAAACAAGCGATTCAAGATCACTTTGCTCAGAAAACACCGTTTTACATAACCGAGTATCGAGCTTTATGTAAAGATGGCACCTATAAATGGATTTTAGATCGAGGGCAAGCACAGTGGGATGAAGATGGTAATGTAGTACGAATGGCAGGATCGCATACTGATATTACCGATCGCAAGCAGGCAGAGGAGAAACTAAATAGCCTACTTAACCAATTAGAAAGCATGGTTGAGGAAAGGACAGCAGAGTTAACAAAAATCAACGCATCACTACAGACAGAAATTACTGAACGCCAGCGAATAGAAGAAGCATTGCGAGAGAGCGAACAGCGATTTCGGGCTGCATTCCATCAAGCTGCTGTTGGTATTGCCCATGTCGCAATCGATGGAAGCTGGTTGTTAGTTAATCAGAAGCTTTGCGATATCCTCGCTTACACACTCGAAGAACTACAGTTGTTAACTTTCCAAGATATTACTCACCCAGACGATCTTAACACTGACCTGAAATATGTTGAGCAGATTTTAGCAGATAATATCCAAACTTACTCGATGGAAAAGCGCTATTTTTGCAAAGATAATTCCTTAGTTTGGGTTAATCTCACTGTGTCTTTAATGCGCGAACCGAATGGAGAGCCAAAATATTTTATTTCTGTGGTCGAAGACATTAGCGAACGGAAAGCTGCACAGCGCGAACGCAAAGATTGGGAGGAGCAAATTAAAGCATCACTCTTAGAAAAAGAGGTGTTATTAAAAGAAATTTACCATCGGGTTAAAAATAATTTACAGGTTATTTCCAGTCTGCTAAACCTGCAATCTGCCTATATCAAAGACAAACAAGATTTGGTAATATTTCAACAAAGCCAGCAGCGAATTGCATCAATGGCTCTCGTTCACGAAAAATTGTATCAATCTCAAGACTTAGCAAAGATTAATTTGGGTGAATATATTCGAGATTTGGTAGCAAGTTTATTTACTGCTTATGAAGTCAATGAAGAGGCGATCGCTTTGACAATAAATGCCGAAGATTGTATTTATCTCGGCTTAGATACAGCAATTCCTTGTAGCTTAATTATCCATGAGCTTGTATCTAACTCCTTAAAATATGCATTTACCAAAGGCAGCAATGGTACAATTAAGATAGAAATCAAGAAGATAATTAATCACAATTTAACACTAATAGTTAGTGATAACGGTATTGGCTTACCACCAAACTTTGATTTAAAAAAACTAGCATCATTAGGATGGGAGTTGGTAGATGCTTTGACCCATCAGCTAGCAGGAAATCTCAATATTACAGGCTCTACTGGAGTAGAATGTCAGGTGACATTTCCTTTACCATAAATAGACAATCAATAAAAGATGGCAAACGCAAAAATTTTAGTTGTGGAAGATGAAGCTATTGTTGCCAAAGACTTACAATATCGGCTTAAGAAATTTGGTTACACAGTACCTGCTATCGCTTCTTCAGGAGAAGAAGCAATTAATATAGCAATAGAAATATCTCCAGATTTAGTACTGATGGATATCAAGCTTAAAGGGTCAATGGACGGAATAGAAGCTGCCGAAGAAATCTATAAGCGTTTGGATATTCCAGTAATTTATTTGACTGCGTATGCAGATGATAACACATTAGAACGAGCTAAGATAACTGAGCCGTTTGGCTACTTACTGAAACCTTTTAAAGAAAAAGAGCTACAAATAAATATTGAAATAACTTTGACTAAACATGGTTTGGAAAGGCAATTAAAAGTTAATCAAAAATGGCTGGATGCACTTTTAAAAAGTATCAGCGATGGTGTGATTGCTAGCGATTTACAAAATTTAATTACTTTTATGAATCCGGTTGCAGAAAATCTGACTGGGTGGAAACAAGAAGAAGCTTGTGGCAGAAATTCCTCAGAAGTATTTAATATTGCTAATGGCGAAACTCATAACCCTATGGCAAGTCCGATTAGAAAAGTTCTTCAAGATGGGATTATTGTTCATCTTCCCGCAGAAACAATTCTGATTACTAAAGATGGTGCAGAAATACCAATTGATGACAGTGCTGCACCGATTAAAGATGAAAAAGATAATATTACAGGTGCTGTAATAGTTTTTCGAGATATTACTGAGCGCAAACGAGCGATTGAGGCGCGTCAAAAGCAAATTGAGCAAGAGCAACTTGTAGTGCAATGGGAAGAGATAAATCAACTCAAAAATGACTTTTTGAATTTAGTTTCTCACGAATTGCGATCGCCTCTGAGTAACATCAAGATGATGATTCAAATGATACAATTATATAATAATACTGAGGAAGCTCAACGCTATCTAAAATTAATGGAAAGCGAGTGCGATCGCGAACTAGAATTAATTAACGATCTACTAGACTTACAACGGCTAGAAAGCTCATCCTATCAAGTTATTACACCTGATGCGTTGCTCTTACAACAGTGGTTACTTTGGGTTATCGAGCCATTTGAAATTCGCGTTCAACACCATCAGCAAACTCTACAGGCGAATCTCCCTGCAAACCTCCCGCCGCTACTCTCAGATGGCATTAGCTTAGAACGCATCGTAGTAGAATTGCTCAATAATGCCTGTAAATACACACCTGCGGGTGGTGAAATTGTCTTAAGTGTAAGTCACAATTCCTCGGAAGCGCCTGCAAAAACTATTATTACTGTCAGTAATGCAGCAGAAATTCCGGTGACAGAGTTACCACGGATATTTGATAAATTTTATCGTCTCCACAATGCAGATATCTGGAATCAAGGTGGTTCGGGATTAGGTTTATCTATAGTAAAAAAATTAGTCGAACAATTGCAAGGAAACATTCAAGTAGAAAGTGGCAATGGATGGACTACATTCACTCTGACATTAACTGATTTATAGTACTCAATAACCTAAAAATTGCTAGGTGAGGTTGGGGAGTAAGGAAAAGTTTTCTGTGTTGTTAATTTGGATATTTAGCAAAGTTAATGTTGGGTTTCACTGCGTTCAACCCAAGCTACATTAGACCTCTTGCAAAAATATATTTTTGCACTCTTAGGGAAAAGGAAAAAGGTTAAAAGGGAAAGGGAAAGGGGGAAAAAACTTTTAACCCTTAACCTTTAACCTTTTCCCCAAAGGTAATCCTGAGTTCAAAATGCTTATCCGAACCGTATTGATAAAATACCCCACCCGCGTTATGACGCATCCTCCGGTTGGATAGGGTTGTAAGTAATTAGCCGAACTTGATATGAGATAATTAAAGCAAATTATTAAATATCGAAAAATGTCATTAACTATATCTTCCACACCTCAAGGTTTTAGTACATTCATCACTAATTTGGGAATACGAGATACAACTGATGATTTTGTATTTATTCAATCATCAGTTCCTTGTGTTGCAGATGGAGTCTTCACTCAAAGTCTTTTTGCTGGGCCAAGTGTTACTATTAGCCGCGATAATTTAAAAGATTCACAAGCACAAGGAATTGTCGTTATATCTAAAAATGCAAATGTAGCTAATGGTTCTGTTGGTATCGCTGATGCCCAAGAAGTTCTGCAATTAGTTGCAACTGAAACTGGAATTGCTGCACATAATATTGTGATAGCTTCTACAGGTGTAATTGGCAGACGTTATCCCATTGAAAAAATCCAGGCTGGTTTATTAGGATTTGGCAAAAAATTGACTGATGCTGATTTTTATGCTGCCGCTCGTGGGATTATGACCACCGATACAGTAGCGAAGTTAGCTACACGGCAAATAGGAAATGCCAAACTAGTGGGAATTGCCAAAGGTGTTGGCATGATTGAGCCTAATATGGCTACCCTCTTAACTTTCTTTTTTACTGACGCTGCAATTTCTGCAAATAGCCTTCGTTCTATTTTTCGCTCTACTATAGATAAAACATTTAATTGCCTGAGTGTAGATACGGATACTTCTACTAGTGACTCTGCCGTGATTCTAGCTAATGGAATAGCCGGTGAAGTTTCAGAAGCAGATTTTGCTAGTGCATTGCAAGAAGTTGCACAGGAATTAGTGCTGAAAATTGCACGAGATGCAGAAGGTGCTACTAAGATAATTGAGGTAACTGTAGATTCAGCAATTAACTATGCACAAGCTAAAACAGTAGCTAAAGCAATTGTAAATTCACCATTAGTAAAAACTGCTGTTTATGGAGCAGATCCGAATTGGGGACGAGTTGCTATGGCTATAGGCAAATGTGAAAACGAACAGCAAATAAATCAAGATAAAGTTGTTATTAGTTTTGATAATGTGAAAGTTTATCCTAGTAGCTTAACTGAAGAAAATCTAGAACAGTTACGCCAAGTTATGTCTAAAGATAAAGTAGATATTCATGTTAGCCTTAATATTGGCGAAGCCTCTGCAACTGTATGGGGTTGCGATCTTTCAGAGGGTTATATAGAAATTAATGGTAAATACTCAACTTGATTAGATTTCTTGCACAAATGTAAAATTTGCCCTCATCCCACAACCCCTTCTCCCAGTTTTGGGAGAAGGGGAGCGAATTTTAAAGTTACTCTGCCAAGCTTGGGTGAGGGCTTTTGATTCATTGCGCTCGGCGTTGAAGAAAGAGCGTAGCGTCTCGTAGATTAGGGTCAATTAGTGGGGGAAAATTTCTAATTGCCTTTTTAAAGTTAACGTGAGTGCAACAGACCTCTCCCTCCCGGCCTCCCTCTCCTTTTAGGAGAAGGAGGAGTAACGAAATTAGAGGGTTTTTGCTCCCCTCTCCTGGTAGGAGAGGGGCTGGGGGAGAGGTCAAAATAGCACTCGTCGAACTCACGTTAAAGTTAAGTTAACTTTTTCGCTCGAATCTTGTCCAAAATTGTACCTTCATCAAAGAATTTTGCCTGAATCTCGTCCCATCTTCCTAAATCTTCAGCTTTGAAAATAGTTTTAATTTGGGGGAAATTGCCTTCTGTTTCTTTGGCGATCGCAAGATTAACGGGACGGAATCCTAATTTGGCAAACTCTCGTTGCGAGTCTGGGGTGTAGAGAAATTTGATAAATGCTTCTGCAACAGAGCGAGTACCATGTTTATCAACATTTTTATCGACAACAGCAACAGGATTATCGATGGAGATATTAATATCAGGCAAAATATATGGGAGCTTTTCACCATTTTTTGGCGATACAATCATCTCTTTTTCATAGTTGAGCAAAACGTCACCCTGACCATCTTTGAAGAACAGTTCGCTGGCATGACGAGCAGTTTTAGGTAACACAGGTACATTATTATAGACTTTAGAAATAAAGTCTATTGCTTGGTTGTCATTTCCGCCAGTATTTATCACTGAACCCCAGAGATTAAGGAAATTCCAACGAGCAGCACCAGAGGTTTTGGGGTTAGCTGTAACTATCTTGACGCCATCTTTTGTTAAATCTGCCCAAGTTTTGATATTTTTGGGATTACCTTCACGAACAGCGATCGCATCTAGAGATTTGGTAACAATTGCGTTATTAGGCGCTTCTTTTTCCCAACCTGGTTGAATAAAACCTGCTTCCACAAGTTTATTAATATCAAGGGGAAGTGACAAATGTACCACATCAGCTTCCTTACCCTCAATAACCGCTGCAAGGGTTTGAGAAACTGAGGCATCATAACTTTGATTGAAAGTGACGTTTTGGTTGTGTTCTTTCTTCCATTGTTCGATAAATTTAGGAATTATCTGCTCGTATGCTGCACTAGTAACTGAGTAAGAAACAAAGGTTAGGGTTATATTAGGTTGAGAAGCTGTGCTAGCATTACCAGTGTAATTGACATTACGTAAAGAGCAAGCAGCTAACAGGATACTCAAACTAATTCCAGCCAAAAATAGAGAGACAATGCCCCACAAAGAATGTCTATAGAACCAACTTTGTATTGGCTGTATGCACCACCGTCTTATAAACTGCAAAGGTTTAACAATACAAGTGGAAACTAATTGAGTTAAATATCTCCTGAGTTGAGGAGTAGGTTGCCACTGGTTCATCAAATTTTTCCTTTTAATCTGGAGTATTTTAAACGAGATCCTGTAAAAAATTATTATAAAACGTGGTTAAAGAAAAATATTTTTTATAAACTCAAATTTAAACAAGTGATTCAAGATATTAAGGAGAAGTAGTTTTAGAAACTTCTGGACTGCGAATGATGATATGCCCTTTATCACTTTCTTGAATAGCTAAAACTGACGGTAGCTCATCAGGTTTTGCATTTAGAGGCAATGCTTGAAACAAATAAATCCAGCCGCCACGTTCTAAGAGTAAGCGCCAGACTCTCGGCTGCTTTGGATTGCTGATATCATTATCTTCCCTACCTCGCAAGTCATCGAATAAACCTCTATCGCCAATAATGCGATAACCTTTCAAAGACGGATCGGTGAATATATCATCAAGTTTGCGTCCCACTGCAAACTTTTCTTCCGGTGTAATTAAGGCTACAACTGGTAAAGTGGAGTTTTGACCCGCGTCTCTTCGTGCATCTGCAAAGCCTTGCCAACGAGCTAAGCAAAATATCACAATTAATACCCAGGATACTATTACTATTTCATTGACTAGCGATCGCAGAAATTCAACTGAGCGCAATTGCCCAAAACCAAATTCAGCTAGAGATTTAAGCCGTTTAGCTGTCTAGCATAGTTGCGGGGTATTCAGTTAGTGGCGAGAAATCGGAAATATGTAGTAGATCAAATCCAGTTCAATTTGCAAAAAAGAATGATCACTATTCTGGCAACGCCTTATTGAGCGTGAATCAATTCATCTGTAGGGACGTATATATATGCCCCTAAGCTTTTTGACCCTTCTAACGACAAACACAATATTAACAAGAAACATTGTGATGTTCCTCACAAACATTGCAACATTTCTGACAAACATCATGATATTAATACGAAACATTGCAACATTTCTGACAAACATCATGATATTAATACGAAACATTGCGATATTCCTGACAAACATCATGATATTAATACGAAACATTGCGACATTCCTGACAAACATCACGAGGTTGATAACCACAGCTTCTGTTAAACCCAATGAAAAATAGCTACCTGTTATTTTATGAAAAAATTTCTCAGCAGTTTTTTGGCTTTGGGTATTTGTCTAAGCTTCTCTGTAACTTTTCATCTTATATGGAAAGCTAAGATCATGAATACTTCGATGTTAGTAACATTTGTAGGGGCGCAAGACCTTGCTTACGCCCCTACAATAGTATGTTTTTTAACTGAAACTCGTCTAAGCACACCTGATTTTTGACGGAAGTACGCAATGACTGTAAATATTTTTGTCCAGCTACTTAGACTTGCGTGACGCTAAAAAAGACATTTCCAGAACCAATAACTACTGTATCTCCGAGCAGACGAAAACTTACTATGTCTGTTGGAGCGAGTTTTTGTGATATTGTTGGTTCAAAGCTGGTTCTTGAAGAACTATATAAAATATATTCTCCATCATAATCACCGCTTTGTCCAGGTTGTAAAAGCTGGCGTTGTGGCTGTACAAACTGTCCAAAAGTGTAAAAAGCTTTCGTACTTCCTGAATCATTGTTAACTTGAAAACCTCCCGTAATTTCAGAGGCTTCATCGTAGCTTAATTCAGATAAAAAATTGTTATCCAGGTCAGAAAAGGTAATAGAAAAAGAATCTTTCCCCGTTTTAGAAGTTGTTTTTAACATGATGGATTTCCTAAAAAGACTTTAACTATAGGAATCCGGTTTGATTTTTGAAACGATCTACGTAGTCAGGGAACAGGAAAGAAGGCTTTCTAAGGTGTACTGAGTTTTTTCAGAAATCAAAATATGACTCCTATAATATTATTGTGCTAAACTAAAAAAAGTTTTTCAAGCAGTTTTATATTATTTAATAGTTCTGAAAAAATAATAATAAATACAGTTGTAAGTCGCAGCTATCAAAGAAAAGCACGACTATGCAGACTAATAATTTATTTTTATATGATGAAAGTATGTTATTAGAGCGCATAAAATACTTTTTAAGTAACAGATATGATACTTTTAATAGTCATTTCACTCTGCTGAAGCTATCACATTGCTTAATATTAGTGAACTTTTCCAATTAGAAATAAACCAACTGAAGCCATTGCTTATTTAAAGCAGTTTTCATCTATTTGAACCACATCTGTTGTAGGGACACAGCATTTATCATAGGTGTCAACTTCAGGTACAAGTTATGTAAGAGAAAGGGTTTTAGGGTTGCCCTCATCCCCTAATATAGCTAAGTGCTGAGTGCTGAGTGCTGAGTGCTGAGTAAAAATCCAGTTTTTTCAAGACTTTGAGCAATCAACACTGTCTTAATCTGTGTGACTACGGCTATATCATGTCCGCCTAATTAGTTATGATTTCCACAGTCATTGCACCCCACCCCTTAATCCCCTCCCCGCTTGCGGGGAGGGGAGACGAAGCGTAGCTTTGGCGGGGTGGGGTTCTTCGGTTTAGTAAGTAATCAAGCGAACATGATATAACCCCTTCTCTCTACAAACCGATTCACTCACAACAACTTATCTGGTGTAATTGGCAGATCGCGAATCCGCTTACCTGTGGCATGATAAACTGCATTAGATATGGCAGCGGCTACCCCAACAATCGGCAGTTCGCCCAAGCTTTTGGTTCCTAGTGCATTCACATAAGGATCGTGTTCTTCAATAAATTGCACTTCCATATTGGGGATATCTGCATGAACGGGAATCAAGTAATCGGAAAGGTTAGCACCAACTATTCTGCCCTGATTAGCATCCATTACGGTTTTCTCCATCAGCGCCATACCAATTCCCCAGGTAATCCCGCCGATAACTTGACTCCGTGCTGTCTTGAAGTTGAGAATTCGCCCAGCACCATAAACGCCTACGCAACGTCTAACTTTGATTTCTCCTAACAATTCATCAACTGCAACTTCGACAAATATTGCACCAAATGAGTGTTTGGCGTATTCTTTGCCCTCTAGATTGATTGAAGATTCTTCTGTAACTTCTAAACTTTCTAATTCATGACGGCGCAGAATATCGGTGTAGCTGTCTCGCTTTGATGGGTCTTGTTTTAAGAATATTTGCCCTGACTCGACAATAATATCTTCTGCTGGCGATCCATAAAGCAGAGAATTTGCGTCTGCGATCGCCATTTTCATGATCTTATCCCGTGCGGCGATCGCTGCTTGATGTACCGCCGGGGAAACACTGGCAACGGTAATTGAGTTCCCTGTAATCGGGGCTTTAGGAAGATTAGTATCACCTAGTTCAAACTGCACTGGTAAGCCTAATACCTCAGCAGCTACTTGCGTCATCACTGTATAAGTGCCTGTACCTATGTCTTGAGTACCACTTTGTACTTTCACTTCTCCAGTAGCAAAAATTTTTACGTTGACTGATGCAGTTTGAATGTTGGTGGGAAACGTCGCACTTGCCATCCCCCAACCAATCAAAAAATGATTATCTCGCATGGAACGGGGAACTGGATTGCGTTGTAACCAACCAAAAATTTCTGCTCCTTTTTGGTAACATTCTTTCAGGGATTTAGTTGACCAAGGTAATCCTTTGTGCGGCTCGATATCTGCATGATTTATTAATCTTAGTTCAATTGGGTCAATATTTAAGGTGTATGCTAGTTCATCCATTGCCGATTCTAAGGCAAACATTCCCGTCGCTTCTCCCGGGCCCCGCATAAAGGTTGGTGTGGCAGTATTGATGCGTGCCAAACGGTATTTAATTTCTAAATTGGGACAGGCGTACATCATTGTTGTTGCTGCACCCACAGGTTCTACAAAGTCATCGAAGAGGGAAGTTAAGGATGTACCAATGTGATCGATCAGGGTTAGTTTGCCCTCTTTGGTTGCACCTAACGTTAGCTGCTGCTGAGTTTGGGATCTGTGGCCGCAAGCTGTGTACATTTGCGATCGCGTTAACACAACTTTTACAGGGCGCTTTACTTGACGAGATGCGATCGCAGCTAAGATTGTATGCGATCGCAGCATTGCCTTACAACCAAATCCGCCGCCTAAATATTTGGAGATAACGCGGACATTTTCTTGAGGAATATTCAGAACAGACGCGATCGCTCTTTGGGTTGCAGAAACGCCTTGAGTGGTTTCATATAATATTAAATTATCCTCTTCCCACATTGCGATCGTTGCAGAAGGTTCTAGGGGATTATGATGTTCCATTGGCGTGGTATAAACTTGCTCTACTACCACATCTGCCTGTGCTTTCGCTGATTCAATATCGCCTCTAGTGATTTTAGCTGGCATCATGCCAAAAAATACTGATTTTGGTTCAAATATCTCTGCACGTGCCGTTGTGGCAGTAGGAATGGCTTCTTCGTAGATAATTTTTATCTGAGAAGCAGCAGTTTGGGCTTGTTCTAAAGTTTGGGCAATTACAATCCCCAGATGTTGACCATCGTAGTAAATGTTATGGTCTTTTTCAGTTGACTGAGGTTGTGGAGGGCCGAAGAAGGGTATTTTTACCAGAGATGGGGTTTGTTGGTAAGTAATGATATCTATGACACCAGGGGCGACTGCGGCTGCCGTTGTGTCTATTTGGATAATTTTACCGCTGGCGATCGCACTTTGAAAAATCACTCCATAAGTTAAATTCTCTATTGGCGCATCGGCTGTGTAAGGTGCTTCTCCTGTAACTTTCAGCCTACCATCAACGCGATCAAGTGGTTTCCCAATAATTTTATTCATAATTTTTCTGCCACAACTGAGAGTGCGCGTACCAAAGCGCGTTTGACTAATTCGATTTTGAATTCATTGTGTGTTTGCGGTTTTGCTTCTTTGACGGCTGCTTCTGCTGCGGCTGTAAAGATATCTTCGTTAATTGCTTTCCCTTTTAATAATTCCTCAGCATCCCTTACACGCCAAGGTTTGGGTGCTACTCCCCCAAAAGCAATGCGTGCTGATTTTATCATCCCTTCTTCTATATCTAAGGCAACAGCCACAGAAACGAGGGCAAATTCGTAAGAAGCTCGATCTCTTACTTTTAAATAATGAGACTTATATGCAAAATCTGGAATTTCAATAGCAACAATTAATTCTCCAGGCTGTAATAGAGTTTCCTTTGCTGGTGTCTCACCTGGTAAGAGATAAAAATCATGAATTGAAATTCGACTTGCTCTTTCTATTCCTTGGATGCAAATTACCGCGTCTAATGCCGTCAAAGCTACAGCTAAATCCGAAGGATGAACGGCAATACAATGTTCGCTAGCTCCGAAAATGGAATGCGTTCGATTGTAACCTGTAATTGCCGAACAACCTATACCGGGAGTGCGTTTATTACAAGGAAAAACCGGATCGCGAAAGTAACCACAGCGGACTCGTTGCAGCAAATTACCACCCACTGTTGCCATATTTCGCAGTTGCGGTGAAGCGCTTTGTAATAAAGCTTGGCTAATTACGGGATAACATTCCTGAATTTTGGGATGAAAGGCTACATCGCTCATTCGAGAGATAGCACCAATGCGGATTCCATTCGCTTGAGATTCAATATCTGCTAAGGGCAAACTATTAATATCAATTAATACATTCGCTGTTTGGAGTCCATCTTTCATCAATCCGAGTAAATCTGTGCCACCAGCAATCAATGCAGCAGTTTTATCTTGCTCAATTGTGGCGATCGCAGTCTCTAGTGAAGTAACTTTAGCATAACTAAATGGCTGCATCTTCCATTTCCTCTAGCACATCCTGAATTGCGGCAATAATATTTGGATATGCTCCACAACGGCAAAGGTTTCCACTCATCTTTTCTCTAATTTCTGCTTCAGATTTTGGTGATTCTTCCAATATCATCCCTACGGCTGAGACAATTTGACCGGATGTGCAGTAACCACATTGAAAAGCATCATGGGTAATAAAGGCTGTTTGCATAGGGTGGAGTTTACCATCTTGTGCTATTCCCTCAATTGTGGTAATTTCAGTACCGATGTGCATGATTGCCAAAGTCATACAAGAGTTAATTCGCCGATTATCAACTAATACAGTACACGCACCACATTCACCGCGATCGCAAGCTTTTTTAGTGCCCATCAAACCCAGCTTTTCTCTAAGTGCATCTAGTAATGTAACACGAGGTTCTATCTTCAGTGAGTAAGATATATTATTGATATTCAGCGATAAGTCCACTTCCTCTGAACCCAATATTTTCAATTCTTGAGTAAGGGTGTTTGAACTTATTGGAGCTAAGGAATTATCTTCCATATTGAATGGGGATACTAATAGTTATATTTATTATCCCTCTTCTGTATCTAAATTTTCACACAATTTCAAATTATCAAATTTTTAGAGAAATCAGTAACCTTGTATTTTAATTAAAGAAAGTATTTTAATATAACTTATGTAATTTTCACACATTTATATTTGTGAATGCATTCCCAGGATTTAATATAGGAACTTAGTACCACAAGGCAAAAATAAACCTACTATTTTATTACAACCAGAAAGCCCAAAATTAAAGCCTTTAGACTTCCACCTTGCAGTACTAGTACTATTTTTTTTTGCTCATATTATGAACACAAATCTAACTCAAAAATTGTCCAAACCTATAGTAGAGAAAGTTGCCATAATTGGTGCTGGGCCAGGCGGTTTGGCTGCTGCGATCGCACTGAGAAGCCAAGGGATAGAGGTGCAAGTATACGAAAAAGCCCAAGAATTTCGTCCGGCGGGAACTGGACTAGGACTAGCTCCTAATGGCTTGCATTCTCTAGATGCGATGCCTGCGGCGGGCTGCGCCAACGCACCGGGAATTGTGGAAACCCTCAAAAGTTCAGGATGCGAGGTTCACCATACGGTTTTAAAGAGTATTCAGGGAGAAACAATCCGAACTAACACAACTAAATATCTAGAACAATACGGACAACCGTTGTTAACTATTTGGTGGTATCGTCTACAACAAGTTTTAGCGTCTAGATTGCCGTCTAATATTATTCACCTTAATCATCGCTGCATCAGCTTTCAGCAAGATGCAAACGGTGTGGAAATTCATTTTGATGGTGAAAAATCGGTAAATGCAGATTTGCTGATTGGGGCTGATGGACTTAACTCCGTCATCAGAGAAACTTTATTTGGCGAGGGTAAGCCTAATTATATCGGTAGTATGTGCTGGCGTGCCGTCATCAAGTATCGCCACGAGCTATTTAATGACTACGAACTAGTTTTTGTCAAAGGCAATAAACAGTTTATGTACCTTCTGAATGTCGGCGGCGGTTATACCAGTTGGATTAGTCGAAAGTTCTCGCCTGAGTACTCCCTTTCCCACAGTGCCGAGGAAGTGAAGTCTCGTATTCTCCATGAATTAGCCGACTGGGATAAATCCTTTCGGGCGGTGGTAGAAGCAACACCAGCCGAGCAAATTTGGGAAGGGCCAATTTGCGATCGCCCACCGTTAACTCAATGGAGTCAAGGCAGAGTCACTCTCTTAGGCGATGCGGCTCATCCAATGGCACCAGCAATGGGACAAGGAGCCAATACCACTTTTGAAGATGCATACCAACTACGAGAGTGTTTTTCTGATTCAGCTAATCTCCAAGAAGCTTTGACTAGATACGAACAGTGTCGCATCGAGCGGACAAAACTCATTCAAGCTCGTAGTGCCTTGGGTGAAATGCGTTACTACGACATTAACACGGTGGCATCTAATGGGCAGATGCAACGGCAAATGAGTCCTAATGATGATTTTCACAAATGGGTGTACAGCTTTAAGCCATCTGTAAAAAGTTAAATTCTAGTGTGGGATTAGTAAAGTTACTTTGAACGCAACTAGCGAATAAAGTTATAGTAAGACCTAATCTTATCGAGTAATTTGAGACTATCAGAAGTGGCTGTTTTTAGTCAAGCCCTCAAACACAACAAATTCGTTGAATAATTGAGAATTTCTCGCACAAAATCAACATAACTTCATCTAATTGTTAATTTTTATAAAAAGCTAATAGCTATCCAATACAATTCAGAATGAGCAAGAAAACCCAGATTTAGAGATGTGATTTATCGCGTCTTGAAAGAGCAACTATCTACACCAATAACCCTTAACTCAAGCGTATTAGATCGCTATTAGCTTTTTGCGAGAAAATGAAGTATTAAATCTCGCTTTGGAGTTGCTAATTTACCCCTATTTTCGGTCGAGATTGAGCGCAAGTAATCAGTTTAGCGTCTACTTTTTCAGTTCCTGAAAATTCTCAATTGTCAAAAAGATTTCTTCATCAGCTATTTGACTATTGTAATCGATATTAATTTTAGTTGGATAGCCAAGTTTGGCATTATATTCTACATCCAGGTTGGATGCCTTACGGTTGATAGCATCTTGAATCACATTAAAGAGTTCGGGAATTGTGTCGTATTTTTGAAAGAATTCCGGATTAACTGGTTGACCTGTAGCTACAGAAGTGACAGAAGTTGGTTGACCATTACGTACTTGAATAACTACTGGGCCTCTAGCATCTGGTATACAGAAGCAACTGTTGCTAACTGTAATGCGATAGTTATAAATATTTGCCCGCTCCCACAAACGCTTATTAAATCTCAACCGTCTTGAATTCAAGTTATTATTTGTTTGCGTTTGATATTGTGCTTTCTCTGCATTAGTTTCGGATATCGCTGGTAGATTCAGACCTAGAGATAGCAATAGTGCTGCGCTGATAAGGATAGGTAAACGCATATTAATCGATTTATTACTTGTAAAAACCCTAACTATTATTATGCTACAGCAAATTTCAACTGATTTACGATAGGTTGTTTAAATAAACTTTATCTTTTAATTAATTTTTTCTGTAGAAAAATAAATCTGTATTTTTGAATAATGCCCATCCATAATTCAACTTTCAAGCCAATGAATTAGGAACTTTGCCAACATATTTTTGATCGTCCAAAATTACCTTCTTTTCCAAAGCGACGCTTACGCCTACGCAGCAAGTCTTAAGTTTTTCCTATCTATCTGGATTGAACTGTATAATCCAATACGGTTCGGATAAGCATTTTGAACCCAGAATTCTCTTTGGGGAAAAGGTTAAAAGTTAAGGGTTAAAGGTTTTTCTTCCCCTTTAACCGAACCGTATTGCTGTATAATCCTCCCCGTACTTGAAGTATGAGGAGGATTCAATTATCCTTAATTAGCAATGTTGATGATTGCTAATTAGGATTTAGCTGCGAGCTTGCAGACACGCCTCAGCTTCTATGGATTTTGAGAGATGTGTGATTAGGCAACGATATCAAAGTTCGTAGCTGCCAATACTGGTGCTGCTGTGAATGGATTGTTATCGTTATCAATGTTGGCAAACAAACTACCTGTCCCAAGACCTGATGATGTCAAGTTTTGGTTGAAGAACAAGTTGCCAGTTCCAAGACTGTAAGTAATGAGTCCAGAGCTAGTTGCAGCTGCTGCATCATTAGCTACTATCCTAATTTGGGACAGATTATTGAGTCCGGTAAAAGTTGTCTTATCGAGGACAATTTTATCGTTAAAGTTGCTGAAGTCAGTAATTTTATCTACACCCAGATCGGCACTATTGTACCCAGCACCTGAGTTGAACACAAAGCGATCGCCACCAGCACCGCCAGTTAGGATGTCATTACCAGCACCACCTCGTAAAATATCATTACCAGCATCTCCATAGAGTAAGTCATTGCCAGCACCACCATAGAGGATGTCATTACCAGCACCACCAAAGCCGGTTAATGGTGTCGCTGTACCACTACCATCAAGGAAGTCATTTCCAGCCCCACCTGTGAACCAGACTGCATTTACAGAAGTTCCTGATAGGTTGTTGACATCGAGGGTGTCATCACCTCCACCACCATTGATTTCAAACCTCTCTGCACTGTCTACAGTCAGGGTGAAAGGAACCAAGTTCAGCCGATCAAAGATTGCTCTACCTTGAGCATCTTGTTCTAGGCGGAAGTTGTCTCCTACACCCGCGCCGTTGACCTCAACTACGTCAAAGCCAGCGTTACCGCTCATTCTGTCGCTACCATCACCATTGTTCCAGATCAGGCGATCGTTGCCGTTTCCACCAGTGAAGGTGTCGTTGCCACGATTTCCGATTAGGGTATCGTTCCCGCCCCCACCGGATAGAAAGTCGATACCATCGCCACCTTGTAACAGGTCATTACCGATATCGCCAGAGAGGAAGTCATTGCCAGTACCGCCTGTCAGGCTGTCATTACCCTCACCACCCAAGGCTCTCAACGGTGTTGCTGTACCACTACCATCGAGCAAGTCATTTCCAGCCCCACCTGTGAACCAGACTGCATTTACAGAAGTTCCTGATAGGTTGTTGACATCGAGGGTGTCATCACCTCCACCACCATTGATTTCAAACCTCTCTGCACTGTCTACAGTCAGGGTGAAAGGAACCAAGTTCAGCCGATCAAAGATTGCTCTACCTTGAGCATCTTGTTCTAGGCGGAAGTTGTCTCCTACACCCGCGCCGTTGACCTCAACTACGTCAAAGCCAGCGTTACCGCTCATTCTGTCGCTACCATCACCATTGTTCCAGATCAGGCGATCGTTGCCGTTTCCACCAGTGAAGGTGTCGTTGCCACGATTTCCGATTAGGGTATCGTTCCCGCCCCCACCGGATAGAAAGTCGATACCATCGCCACCTTGTAACAGGTCATTACCAGCATTTCCAAAAAGGCTGTCATTTCCATCCAAACCATTGAAGTTATCAGAAGCGGCATTACTAATACCTACATCTGCTCCATTAGTTGGGCCTGGGCCTGGAATCCAAGTTACTGCCATGATTAATACTCCTAATTCTTAATTTATCTCAGTGAACAATGAGTTACTAATACTTCATTTTTAAAAGATGTATGGAAGTACTAGTTTCTCTCTATGAACTAGAAAACTTATAGTTTTTAGCTGCTAAGTATTAATCAGAGATATTTCCTTGTTTTATGCAGAATATTGGTTTTTGTAAAATTTCTTCACTATTAGTTTTAGAGACAGACTTGACCTTTTTACGGCATTTTCAAAATCAATAATATTTCGTAAATCCCTTGCACAAACTAGCTTTCAACTGATTAAGCGATTTTAGTTAAAGTCCAAATAAATGTAAGTAGCGTTGAATAAAGGACAATCTTAAATACTAAACCGTATTAGTATAGTAACTTTGCTGACAACTGGTTAATCCGTTGATGAGTATTAATAAGTGAGTGTTTATCTATAAAATATGGTAAGTTTTTATTCAAAGTATTTATAAGTGCTAGTGACTTAAAAGCACCTAATAAAAATTAATTCATTCAGTCATTAACCCAGATTTTTATTGAGCTTGGAGCATTTATTTTTACATTTACTCTCAAACAAATATTTGTCCAATGAGTAAAATGTAATACCTTAATCTGATTCAATATTTTGGTTCTAGAGTTAGGTAAATTCGACGGCTTATATCGTGTCCGCTGAATTGCCCATAATAAAAGAACCTCACCCTGGTTTTGCTACGCAAAGCCTTCCGATAGGACAGGGTAAGGTTTAAAAGAACTTTTGGGTAATCACATGACTGGTGTTGTACACTGTAAACCTACTAGGGGAGAGACCACGCAGGAATCACAAATAATTTACCGCAGTTGATATCATTCCCTGGCTGACAGGCAAGGAATCAGAGAATACTAACTCGCGGCTAAATTGCCCCAACCTACATAGGGTAATTTTGCAGCTGTTGCTCGAACTTGGTCAGCATTCGCCACCAACTGACCGCAAGCGTCCCAAGTTCCAGAAATAAATGTGCTTCTTGTCCCTTCACCGATCGCAACTGGGGCAGTGTAATCACCAATTTGCACTTGCAAGGTTTCCAGATTCACTATCACGGCGGCTTGAGGATCGGCAGCGACTAACTCTTGCAGTTCTTTAACAGTAACAGCATCGGCTGTCACACAAGGTATGCCCATTGCCACACAGTTACCGAAAAAGATTTCGGCAAAGCTTTCACCGATTAAAGCTTGGATTCCCCATTTTGCGATCGCTTGGGGTGCGTGTTCCCGTGATGAACCACAGCCAAAATTTCTATTGACTATTAAAATATTCGCCCCTTGGTACTGGGGTTGGTCAAAGGGATGTTCACCTTTAAGTGCTGTCCGATCATCAATAAATGCGCCTTCGCCTAACCCATCAAAGGTTACGGCTTTCAAGTATCGCGCGGGAATAATGCGATCGGTATCTATATCATTGCCCACTAAGGGTACACCGCGCCCTGAAACTGTTTTAACTTCACTCACCATAAACTTTATCTATTCTTTTAATGACAGACTGTTGAAAAAGGGACTGGGGACTGGGGAAGGTGAGGGGCAGGGAAAAAGGTTAAAGGGTAAAGGGTAAAGGGATAAATTAACCTTTCCCCCTTACCCCTTTCCCTTTCCCCATTCCCAATGCCCCTCTAAAATTACAAGAGTTCACGCACATCAGAAACTTCGCCTTTAATCGCAGCAGTGGCGACCATCGCCGGACTCATTAACAATGTCCGACCGGAAGAGGAACCCTGTCTTCCTTTAAAGTTGCGGTTGGAGGAAGAGGCGCTGATTTGTCTTCCTTGCAGCTTATCGGGATTCATAGCTAGACACATAGAACACCCAGGTTCGCGCCATTCAAATCCAGCTTCTTGGAAAATTTTGTCTAGTCCTTCAGCTTCCGCCTCTTCCTTCACCCGTTCCGAACCAGGGACAACGAAGGCTTTAATTCCCTCTGCAACGTGGCGACCTTTGGCGATTTTTGCTGCTTCCCGCAAATCAGTAATTCTGCCGTTGGTGCAACTACCAATAAAGCAGACATCTATTTTCGTACCCTTAATCGGTTGACCAGGAAACAAATCCATGTAGCGGTAAGCTTCTTCAGCAACAAATCGGTCTTCTTCTAGCAGTTCTTCTGGCTGAGGTACTGACTGGTTAATACCGATACCTTGACCGGGAGTAATCCCCCAGGTAACAGTAGGAGAAATTTCCGCAGCGTCAAATATCACCACATTATCGTATTGGGCATCAGCATCGCTCTTGATGGAATCCCACCAAGCTACTGCTTTGTCCCAATCTGCATCTTTAGGAGCAAAATCTTTGCCTTTGAGGTAATCGTAGGTAACTTGATCGGGATTGACGTAGCCGCAACGCGCACCGCCTTCGATCGCCATGTTGCAGACAGTCATCCTCTCTTCCATATTCATTTGCTCAAATGTCGTACCGGCAAATTCATAGGCATAGCCCACGCCACCTTTCACGCCAAGGGTGCGGATAATATGTAAAATTACATCTTTGGCGTAAACACCAGGGTTGAGAGTGCCGTTAACTTCGATTCTGCGGACTTTCAGTTTGGAGAGAGCGAGGGTTTGAGAAGCGAGAACATCCCGGACTTGACTAGTACCAATACCAAATGCGATCGCACCAAATGCCCCATGACTGGAAGTGTGGCTATCTCCACAAGCGATCGTCATTCCTGGTTGGGTCAGTCCGAGTTCTGGAGCGATAACGTGAACTATACCCTGGCTCCCAGAACCAATATTGTAAAAAGTTATATTATTTTCTTGACAGTTATTTTCGAGCGCTTGAATCATTTCCTCTGCCAAGCTATCGACAAAAGGACGCGCCTGGTTTTCTGTCGGCACAATATGATCGACCGTGGCGACAGTCCGCTCTGGAAACAGTACTTTTAGACCCCTCTCGCGTAACATAGCAAAGGCCTGGGGACTGGTGACTTCATGAATTAGGTGAAGCCCGATAAATAATTGCGTCAGCCCTGAGGGAAGTGTACCAACGGTGTGTAAGTCCCAAACTTTGTCAAACAGGGTACCTTTGCTCATACGTCAATCAGTATTTAAAGAGTCCGGTCTTAAATAGTATCAAAAAATAGTCTGGGTTTTTGCAGATAACTTAAATATTTTTAAACGCAAAGGGGCACAAAGGTAAGCGCAGAGGTACGCAGAGAATTCGCGATGTCATTTGATTGCCTTTGAGGTAGTAAATGCGAAAATTCTCCGAAATATTGAGATGCAAAGATGTAAATAACTTTATCCTTTTGAACAAGGATATGTTAAGACAATACCAGATTATTGCACTACCAGGTTATGTCCATAGATTTACGGGAATTTTATCAGGCTAGCGATCCCAGCAGAACTCTGTTTGTCAACCATAGCTCTGATAGCAAGTATTACATAGATTTTTCCTCAGTCCGAGGCGGTGATATTCTTGGCAAGCTGAAGCAGAAAATTACTTTTTTTAAGCCCAATGAACCCACTTGCACGTTATTTACTGGGCATATTGGTTGTGGCAAATCGACAGAACTATTACGGTTACAGGCAGAACTGGAAAAGTTAAGCTTCCATGTGGTCTATTTTGAGTCCAGTGATGACTTGGAAATGACTGATGTCGATATTGCCGATGTGCTACTAGCGATCGCTCGGCGTGTAAGTCAAAGTCTGGATAAAATTACCCTGGAGGCACCCAACAAATTTAATGAGTTGCTGCAAGGTGCTTGGAAGGTTTTAAACTCTGAAGTGACGGCGGGAAAAGTTAAGCTTCCGGTGCTTGGTGATGTCGGTTTATCGGCAGATAAAGATAAGTTTTCTTTGTCTATGGGCATTGGTGAAATCACCGCGAAGATGAAAAATGACCCAGCGCTGCGAGAAAAACTCAATCAGTATTTAGCACCGCAAAAAACTAAACTGCTGGAAGCGATTAATCAAGAATTATTGGAACCTGCGATCGCTAAACTCAAACAGCAGGGTAAAAATGGTCTGGTGGTAATTGTCGATAATCTTGACCGCATAGATAATCGTGCCAAACCTTGGGGTCGTCCGCAACAGGAATATCTATTTGTCGATCAGGGTGAGTTTTTGACGAAGCTGAATTGTCATCTCATATATACCATGCCTTTGTCGTTGAAGTTTTCCAATGATTACGGAATGCTGACTCAACGTTTCCCAGAAGACCCCAAGGTGTTACCAATGGTACCTGTGCAATGGTGTGATGGCAGCGTTCATACACAGGGAATGGCACTCATGCAGCAGATGGTACTAGCAAGAGCTTTTCCTGACATGACACCAGAGGAGCGTTTAAATCAAGTTACCGAGATTTTTGATAGTGCTGCTAGCTTAGAACGCTTATGTCAAATGAGCGGTGGTCATGTGCGGGATGTACTGCGGCTGCTGAATACTTGGATTATGGAAGAAATGAGTCTTCCTTTAACCCGTGAAACCTTAGAGCAAGTGATTCGTTCTCGGCGGAATGAGATAATGTTGCCGATTTCTGAGGATGAGTGGCAATTGTTACGCCATGTCAAGGAAAGAAAAAAGGTGAGTGATGACCACGGATATCAAAAACTGATCCGCAGTCGGTTTGTCTTTGAATATCGGGATGGTGGCGAGTCTTGGTTTGACGTTAATCCGGTTTTGGCTGAAGCGAGGGAATTAAGTTTGTAGTCAGCACTTTAGTGCTTATTATTCTATGTCTTTGAAAGCACTAAAGTGCTTACTACGAACTCAACACATAAGTTTATGAGTCCACAGCAACCACCAAAAGATGACCATGTAAACAGCGATGTCTACGACGGGCTACGCCTACGCTCTCTAAAACAATTAGCTTGGGCAATCGAATCCTCTGTGGGACAGTTTAAGCTGATACTGGCACGGTGTAATTATGCTAGCTTGCGCGATCGCTTAATCTCCAGATTGCGAGAAATTTGTCAAGTCGAAATTCGTGTCTTGGCAGTGCAGCAATCGAACAGAACTCTTTATACTGCCATTCAGGAAGAATTTGGCGAAGAAATGCCAGCCTGTGTGATGGTTGTGGGTTTGGAATCAGTGCAGAATTTATCTGTAATGTTAACTTCTGCAAATCAGGTGCGGGAAGAGTTTCGTAAGAATTTTCCTTTTCCCTTAGTGTTGTGGATTGACGATGAAATCTACAAGCAACTAATACAGCTTGCACCAGATTTAGAAAGTTGGGCAACTACGAGAGATTTTGCCATATCAACACAGGAATTAGTAAATTTTATCATCGAAACGGCTAATCAATGGTTTAGGAATAACTTAAAACTTAGCGTAGATGAATATATCAAACTGGAAAATGAGTTAGAAGCAGCACAAAGATATTTACTCAAACAGCCAGATGTTTATAATTTAGAAATTGAAGCTAATTTAGAATCTTTGTTAGGTTTTATCAAACAGATAAATAATCAAAAAGATTCAGCGTTAGACCATTATCACAAAGCTGATAAGCTCTGGCAGCAAAGTCATAACTTAGAACGACAGGCAAAAATCCTCAGTGAGATTAGTTTTTGTTATTATTTAAAAGCTTTTAAACATCAAGATATCAATCATCCAGATTGGCAAGCAACTTGGCATTATATCCAAGAGTATATAAATTTTATTAGTAGATTGAGAAGTCCAGATTTAACTGAGTTTTCACCTAATCTGGAAAAGTTAACGCGAAACCTAACCCCCCAACCCCCTTCCCTACTAGGGAATGGGGAAAATTCAAAGCCTCTCTCCTTGCAGGAGAGAGGTTTGGAGAGAGGTTTTCCATATTCTCAGCGAGATTTAATTGCTAATGCAGTAGTTAAATTCGGTGATATCTTGCGAGACTTGCAAAAGTGGGAAACTTTGCAGAGTCTTTCCGAACAAGCTTTAGTAATCCATCAAAATAACAACCAGCCAAGAGAATTAGCCAAGGATTACGGTTTTTTAGCTGAGGTAGCTTTGGCTAAAAAGAACTGGATCAAAGCAAATCAGCTTGTTCAGCAAGCCTTAAAGGTTTTTTCTACAATTCCCAATTTGAAATCAGCAAAGACATTAGGGATTTTATCTGATATTCCCGAAAAAGATTTTAAATCAAAAGACTTGAGTTTATATCAGTTTGTTTTAGGTCGTTCTCAATATCAATTAGGTCAAACTCAACAGGCAACTCTCAGCTTAGAAACTGCTAGAAATGTAGGTAATCCCCTAGAAAATGTCAGGCTTTACTTGGATATTCTCAGATTTTTGCAGCAGCTTTATTTTGAGCGGAAAGAATATCTCAAAGCATACAAAATCAAACAGGAACAGCGTTCCATTGAACAGCAATTTGGCTTGCGGGCTTTTATTGGCGCGGGTAGGTTAGAAGCTACAAAGCAGGCATTCGTCGAGATATTGCGCTCAAACTCTCCCCAAAGAAACATTGCCCCAGAAATTGCTGCATCTGGTCGCCTTTTGGATGTAGAACGTTTAATTGAACGCATGGGTCGCCCTGATTATAAGCTGATAGTAATTCATGGGCAATCGGGTGTCGGCAAAAGTTCCCTGGTGAATGCGGGACTGATACCAGCTTTAAAGAATAAAGCGATTGGTACTCAAGATTATTTGCCGGTGGTAATGCGCGTTTACACCAACTGGGCGGAAGAATTGGGGAGGCTTTTGGGAAATGAGGGGGATGAGGGCAAGGGGCAGGAGGCAGACAGCAGGGGAGAAGGGGATGAGGGGGAGTTAGAACTTCAAGTTTTGACTTTTGAACTTGGAAGTTCGACCTCAGAAGGTCAACTTTCACCCTCAGAAGGTCAACTTTCACCCTCAGAAGGTCAACTTTCACCCTCAGAAGGTCA